>JANNQM010000111.1:0-42514 GCA_031400735.1 Gallionellaceae bacterium | reverse complement strand
CTTTAATATCCACCACCGGGAAACCCGCCAGCACGCCATTTGGCAGTGTTTCTTCCAGCCCCTTCCGGACCGCTGGAATAAATTCACGCGGCACGGAACCACCCTTGATGCCATCCACGAACTCAAAGCCTTTGCCAGCTTCATTTGGTTCGACCTTCAACCACACGTGACCATACTGACCACGGCCACCGGACTGCTTGACAAATTTACCTTCGACTTCAACCGATTTACGGATAGCTTCGCGATAGGCTACTTGCGGCGCACCGACATTGGCCTCCACGCCGAACTCGCGCTTCATACGTTCGACCAGTACCTCCAGATGCAACTCACCCATGCCGGAAATAATTGTCTGACCCGATTCTTCATCAGAGCGTACACGGAAAGAAGGGTCTTCCTGCGCCAAGCGATTCAGCGCCATACCCATCTTTTCCTGATCAGCCTTTGTTTTCGGCTCGACCGCAACGTGTATCACCGGCTCAGGGAATACCATACGTTCCAGCGTAATTACCTTGGCCGGATCGCACAGCGTATCGCCGGTGGTAGCATCTTTCAGGCCAACCGCAGCAGCGATATCACCGGCAAAGACCTCCTTGATTTCTTCACGCTCGTTGGCATGCATCAATAAAATTCGGCCGATGCGTTCTTTCTTGCCTTTAACCGGGTTATAAATAGTATCGCCCGACTTAAGCATGCCTGAATACACGCGGAAGAAAATCAATTGCCCAACGAATGGGTCCGTCATAATCTTGAACGCTAACGCTGAGAACGGCTCAGTGTCACTCGCCTTGCGCTCGCCTATCGATTCATTTTCCAACTCACCCTTGACTGGCGGAATGTCGGTCGGAGCAGGCAGGTAGTCGATCACCGCATCCAGCATGGCCTGCACACCCTTGTTCTTGAAAGCCGAGCCGCACAGCATGGGCACGATTTCGCCGGCAATGGCGCGCGTGCGCAAACCTTGCTTAATTTCCGCTTCGGACAAAACACCGCCATTGAGGTATTTGTCCATCATCTCTTCACTGGCCTCAGCCGCGCTTTCTACCATCTTGTCGTGCCATTCCTTAGCCGCCGCCTGGAGGTCTGCCGGAATATCGCGCAGTTCAAACTTCATGCCCTGAGTCGAGTCGTCCCAGTAAATAGCTTTCATGCGCACCAAGTCAATCACGCCTTCAAATTTTTCCTCAGCGCCGATCGGTATTTGTATTGGTACGACGTTGGCGCGCAAACGCGCCTTCATCTGGTCATAGACCTTGAAGAAGTTCGCGCCGGAGCGGTCCATCTTGTTGACGAACGCCAGGCGCGGAACCTTGTATTTATTAGCTTGCCGCCATACCGTCTCGGACTGGGGTTGCACACCGCCGACTGCGCAATACACCATGCAGGCGCCATCCAGCACACGCATCGAGCGCTCCACCTCAATCGTGAAATCGACGTGGCCGGGCGTATCGATAATGTTAATGCGGTGTTCGGGATAGTTCTTGTCCATCCCTTTCCAGTAACAGGTGGTCGCCGCCGACGTAATCGTAATGCCACGCTCCTGCTCTTGTTCCATCCAGTCCATCACAGCGGCGCCATCGTGCACTTCGCCTATCTTGTGCGAAACGCCGGTATAGAACAGCACACGCTCGGTGGTCGTGGTTTTGCCCGCATCAATGTGCGCGCTGATACCTATATTCCGGTACCGCTCAATCGGTGTTTTACGTGCCACAGTAGTTACCTGCAATTCCTAAAATTTAAAAACGGAAATGTCCCCATTAGGGACACACCTGAAAACGCCTGGAATCTGAAATGCCTGAATCAGAAATACCTGGAAGCGGAAATACCCTAAAAACGAAAATGCCTAAAAACGAAAATGCCTAGAAACGGAAATGCGAGAAGGCCTTGTTTGCTTCTGCCATGCGGTGCACTTCCTCACGTTTCTTGACTGCACCGCCGCGACCCTCGGAGGCATCGATCAGCTCACCCGCCAGGCGCAATCCCATTGATTTCTCACCGCGCTTGCGCGCAAAATCTTTCAGCCAGCGCATTGCCAGCGCCATGCGGCGCGACGGACGCACTTCAACCGGAACCTGATAGTTGGCACCACCCACACGGCGGCTCTTGACCTCAACCTGCGGCTTGATGTTGGATAAAGCCAGATTAAATACCTCAATCGGATCCTTGCCATTTTTCTTGACGATCTGTTCCAGCGCACCGTACAGAATGCGCTCAGCAACCGATTTCTTGCCAGCCGTCATCAATACGTTAACGAACTTGGAAAGATCCTGGTTGCCATATTTGGGATCAGGCAATACTTCGCGTTTCGGTACTTCTCTGCGTCTTGGCATATCTACTTACCTCTGTCTGACTTCTGCTGTGAATATCATCAAGGGATTGAAGCGTGCTTCATTCCCACAAAAAAATTATGCTTTTTTAGGGCGCTTTGCGCCATATTTAGAACGTGACTGTTTGCGATCCTTTACTCCAGCCGTATCCAGGCTGCCGCGCACCATGTGGTAACGCACACCGGGCAAATCCTTTACCCGGCCACCGCGGATCAACACTACCGAGTGTTCCTGCAAATTGTGGCCTTCGCCGCCAATGTACGAGATCACCTCGAAGCCATTGGTCAGCCGCACCTTGGCCACTTTACGCAGCGCAGAGTTGGGCTTTTTCGGCGTCGTTGTATAGACGCGGGTGCATACTCCACGTTTTTGCGGACTTTTGCCCAGCGCAGGAACTTTGCTTTTGGCAGGCTCAGCAGCGCGCGGCTTGCGCACCAGTTGGTTAATCGTTGGCATTTTTATAAATTCCTAAAATTTTTCCACATCAATCCATTAAAAAACAACAGCCGTCACGGCAGTCCCGCACTTCATGCCGTTGACGGCTAAAAAGACCGCGCATTCTAGTGAGGAACGCATGGCCTGTCAAGCAAACACCGGTTCTCGAGTTGACTCAAGATAAATGTTACCGAAGGGCTGCTGAATGGGATACGTTGCCTCAAGTTATTCCATTCCCCGATCATCAATAGTGCCATATCGTAGGGGCGTGATTTATCGCGCCCTGCTTATAGATCGGGGCGCGATGAATCGCGCCCCTACAGAATTAGGTGCCTATTAATCGGGAAATGGAATTACAAGGTTATCTCGCGGGAGGGGGGAGGGATTGCTTATTCACCCATTGAAAACATCGACATCAAGGTGAATTTCTGCGCGCCTGACGCTCGTCCCCAGCCAGAATTAGCGCCAACTTTAGTCGGTCAATATCACCCAGTTTACGATAAATTTCTGTCAGGTGAGCCTTTACCGTACGTTCGGTAATTTTCAGGGCTTGGGCAATCCGCTTGTTATTTTCGCCGATGCTGACCCGCACTGAAATTTCATATTCACGCCGAGTAAGGCTTGCGAGCAGGCCGAGGTATGTTCGGTCAATTTTTTTGTTTGACGCCCCTTCCAGTTGCTCCAGCAAGCGGTAGGTAAGTGTTCGCCGAATCCATAATTCACCTTGCTGAACAGCCACAACAAGTGTTTTTAGGGATTCCGGATCAATATCGTTGCGGCAGAAACCGCGCACACCTGCCCTGAAAAATGCCCACTCTTCATCATCAGAAGTAGGGCCGCTCAACATGACAATTTTTGTATCCGGGCTTAATTTCCTCAAACGGGTGACGCTTCGCGGCCCCTCCAGTCCGGGCAAATCATGATCCAGCAAAAGCACCTCGGGCTTGACCAAACCCAACTCATCCTTGAGCGAGTCCAGATTTTTGATGTGAACTATTTGGGCATAACCATTCAGCCCATTTTTCCAGCGATCAAGTTTATGGTTGCTGGAGCTGGCAAGTATCAAGCTACTTACCGGGTCAACCTTTACAACACTAACGCTAGACTTCATGGTGCAGAACCCGATCCAGGATTTTACCGAGCATTTTCCGGGGAACCCAGATATCACCGCAATCAACAACCTGGGCAACTCTTGAAAGATTACGCTGCGCAGTCTCGCGGCTCAAATAGCCTCGCGCGCCAGCGCCCATAGCCTGAATAATCAACTCTTCACTTATTGAACTATCCTCAGCGACCAGCAAAACCACAAGGGTTTCATGGCACTCCTGGCGCAACGACGCCAGCATGGACAGGTTTTCACCAGAACAAAGATCCGAGTCAACCAACAGAACTCGCGGCTTGAGCCGCTTGGCCCTGGCAACCTCATTTTCAGCTGCCGGGATGTGCGCGCGTGATTTTGCGCGCCGGGAGACAACCATGGGATCGTTGCTTGACACAACATTTGTCAACAACGCAATGCCGGGTTCATCCCGCAAGGAATGCTCGTATTTTGTGCGTCTATCACTATCCGCATCTGCAACGGCAACAGTGACTGTTTGCATAAGAAATTCCCCCTTTATGCTGCGTCAAGAAATGAAACACCGACCCCGACGCATGCACACCCCTACTTGTGCTTTTAATAGCCCCCAACCAAAAACCTTACACCCTGTCAAAGCTTTAGCAAGCATACCACCTATTTAGCAGTTATGCATTTTCCCCAACCAAAGGTGATTTTCCAACTCAAATATTGGCGAATTGTGGTGCTTATCAAATGACATCAGCTTCGCACTTACCCCACGGGAAAAGTGCCAAAACCATACTTAACGGAGTAACTGTGACGGGGTAAACCAGCCACCCTTATTGTCATTTGCAAAGCATCCGATATAAAGATTCGAGGTTTTGCAGGATCGCCCTGCGCAGCGGAGTACCTGACTCGTAGGGGCCCGGCGCGCAGACATCAACGCCGCCGATACGCGCTTTGAATCGATAGACATCCGGGTTGCCTTCCGGATCGATTCCCCCGAGGTCGTACCAATTACAGCCACGTTCTTGTGCGTATTCTATCACCCGCCATTGCAGCAGATAAGAAGCGTTGCTCTTGTTCCCTGCTTCATTTGCCGCACCCAGCAAATAGACAGCGGTATCGCCATGATAGGCTCCGATATGTCCGGCAACCACATTATCGCCTTGCATCGCGAGATGGACGACCAATTGATCAGGTACAGCCAAGTTATCTTGCAGAGCAACAAAAAATTCAGGGCCGAGATCGACTTTCAGTTTCTTACGGGCAACCAGCCCGCTAAATAGCTGGCCAAATTTTTCGAACAAGTCTGGTGCCGTTCCGCGAATAATCTGCAAATCCTGTCGCTCGGCCTTGTTGAGGATATTGCGCCACTTCTGGTCAAACCCGCGCCGAATCTCCGGCAGTTCGCGTTTCACGTCTACAAAAATAGTTCTATAACCTTTAGCTGATGTAGCAACAAAACCTGCATCCAGGAATGCTCTATGCGCCACTTCAGGCAACATATCCGCACGCGCCACTCCGATCACGCGCAGCACATGGCCCCGCGCACCTACGAACTCTTTTCGCAGGGCATTCAAGCAGCGGGACAGGGAAGTTGCGCAATCAATAGACTTATCTGAATTCAGTACCAGTGGCGCGCCATTCACATACGCAATCCCGAAAGACAGTAACGGAAGCTTGCGTATACGAACGTTGCAAAGGCCCAGCAAACTGCCACCCTCGCGGATGGCTACATTTATTGATATCGCATTGACACGTGCCGACGCCGCCATGGAATAGGCTGCCAACTGCCGGTAATTGGCGTCCGCAAACTGCTTAAGCAAAATATCCCAGTCATCGCTTGACACTACCTCGACCACCGGACCCTGCTTATCTGGCATGGCCAAGCCCTGCAAATGACAGTCGCAGTCGCCGAAGCCAGTTTCGCCAACCATAGAGCCAAGCATAGGCACCATGGACGGTCAGTACGAATTCAATCATCCACATATCGGGCGACACTGAAAACCGTCCAACTGTACCGCTAGGCCAACGCGATGGCAGCGCGATCTCGTCCAGCGTCAGAACTCTGCGGTAATCATGATGAATAGCAAGCTCGATCACATCTCGCCGGTAAGACCCATGCGGTAGTGCAAGATATTGGCATCGAACACCCAGTACCTTCTCCAGTGAGGTTTTTGATGTCGCCAGTTCGAAATCAACCTCAGCAGCCGACAAATCACCCAGTCGTCGATGACTTGCGGAATGAGAACCGATGATGCATCCCGGCTCTCTAGCAAGCTGCCGCAACTGCTCTGCCGACATAGTCGGCAAGTCAGCATCGGGATGCCCTGAATCAGGCAGCCAGGATGGTGTTTTACCCAGATTACCTGACACAGCAAAGATTGCGATCGGCACTTGAAGATCACGGATAACCGGAACAACATTATCCAAAAGACATTCAAATGCATCGTCGAAGGTAACAACAACCAGCGAATCGCTATCCGAGGCATCCTTGATTTGATCGAGGGATACTGCGCGTTCTTTTATGTACTGCATCTGCCGCTTGAAGGCCGGACGTTGTTTAGTGGTCACCGAGTGGAAACAAAGAACAACCACACCAGCCGCACGGCCAGACACCCATCGCATAGCAAAACTAAGCAGCGCAACAAAGAGATAGGCCAAGCGAACGAATGGACCCTTCTTGTCATAGGAAAAACCTGGGTGATTCATCGAATATCAATCGTAATAATTCTACGGCTAGGAAATACGCTCATGGTCGACGAGGTGAACAATGTTGTTACTGAAGCATGATCGCCGTTTAGCCCAAAGATTTTTCAAGCAGGCGACCTGAATACTTGACAGCATCGCGGGATCTTTCCATCTGTTCAACTTAAACACAAAGATAAAACCCGCAACTGAAAGCCGCATGATACAGTGCCACGCAAGTAACATCATCAGACCCGCGACCGCAAAGCGGGAACGGTGTTTAGCCCAGAGTTGCAACCGTGCCGTCTGTTGCGCAACGATGAAATGTGGGCGGTTATTTTTCGAGCTACCACCGCCAAAGTGGATTGCTTCGGCTCCCGGGTAAAACATGACCCTCCACCCTGATTGCCGGCAGCGCCTGCTCCAGTCGATATCCTCTCCGTAAAAGAAAAAGACTTCATCCAAGAGACCGAATTCGTTAACTGCATTTCGTCGTGCCAATATGAAACAACCTGTGAGTACCTCAACTTCACTTGTGCGATCGTGGGAGAAATAAAACATTTCTTCTCCTGCAAAGTACTTAAAGCGCGAAAACAGTCGATTAAGTCCAAACTCCTCGCAAGCATTATTCCACAGAGTAGGAAATCGTCGACAGGAGTTTTGAAGGCTGCGATCGCCATTCATTACTCTCGGGCCGACCATACCCACATCTGGATGGTCCGCAAGAAACTGACTCAGCGAATCGAGACAGCCTGGAAGTGCGAGTGCGTCTGAGTTTATGAGAGCAAGATACTTTCCGCGGCTGCTTTTGATTCCAATGTTGTTCCCCTTGGAAAATCCTAGATTTGCGCCAGTTTGAATGAGCTTAACCCAAGGGAATTTATTTATTACCATAGTTGGTGAGCCATCGCTGGAATTATTATCCACTACGATAACTTCATAAGTGCGCACAATACCGCTGGACAGGCTCTCGAGGCATTTTTCAAGGTAAGCAGACGCATTCCAACTCACAATAATCACTGAGATTTCTGGCGGCACTTCTGGCGGTACTTCAGATAGCGACAATTGCTGTTCATTCATAAATATCACGGAGGTTCTGAATACTTGATCGACACCGATAGGATACTACGCTTATCAAGATGAAAAAACTGGTAGCATGCTAACACCCCTGTAAGTCGAAAGAGGGTGGGATCAAAATGTCACTGAGGCCCTTACTAAACCTGAAACAATTCCGAAAACTTGTCTAAAGTCTCAATAGTGGTAGGCCAATTGAATGAATGATGATATTGCAGAAACGCTTGCTGTCGGTGGTGAAACTATCACCCATCCGGTTGGTATTGCTGTTTTGGCACTGTGTTGTTATTTTATATTTTTTCACAGGAAAAGCATTGTTATTCCAGCGCTCCTTATCTTTATTTTCGCAGTTCCAAACGCACAAAGAATACAGATAATTTCGCTTGATTTCAGTTTCCTGCGTATTGTAATTCTTGCGGCACTTGCACGGGCGGCATTTAGTGGTGAATTTAGAGCGTTGCAAAAAAATAAAGCCGATAAATTGGTCATCTGGTGGATGTTATGGGGTGTAATCGCCTATGGGTTCCTCAATGAAAGTTTCAGTGCTGCCGTGACAAGGACTGGCTTTATGGTGGATGCCGTAGGGGCGTATTTTGTTGGCCGGATTTACGTTAAGTCCTGGTCAGATATGAAGCAAATTGTAATATTCCTTGGCTATGCGTCGATACCAATCGTTATATTTTTCCTGGTCGAGCGATCATCGGGCAGAAATATATTTGCTGTTTTTGGGGGGATTAGTGAATACACTCTAGTGCGAGACGGAAAACTAAGGTGCCAAGGGCCATTCTCACATCCGATTATGGCTGGTTTATTTTGGGCTTCGATATTGCCTTGGTTAGCTGTCGTATGGATTCGTCGGGAGATGTCAAAGCCTCTGCTTACTTTCATGTTTGCATCGATGATCGTCATTATCCTAAATACAGCTTCAAGCACCCCTATAATGGCGGTTTTGCTATTTGGAGTTGGTTTAATTTTTTTTCCATATCGCGGCGCTCTTCCGCTCCTGCGCTGGACAGCGCTATTTGGGCTTGTTGCTGCCCAGGTCATCATGGAAAAAGGGGCCGCACATTTGATTGCACGAGTTAATATTTTTTCTGGCTCGACTGGCTGGCATAGATATCACTTAATCGATCAAGCAATCAATCACCTAGGCGAGTGGTTTTTGGTTGGAACCCTTTCAACACAGCATTGGGGTTGGGGGCTTGAGGATGTCACCAATCAATACATTTTGGAGGGGGTTCGCGGCGGCGTGCTTGGCATGATGTTATTTATCGCCTTCGTGATAGCTTTGTTTCAACTTGTCGGAAGAGCTACTCTGGTCAGTGACTCTGATCAGGATAGGTGGATATATTGGTGCGCGGGGGTTGGTCTGTTCGCGCATATGTTTTCGTTCCTGGGTGCATCCTATTTCGGTCAAATGACCGCTTCGTTCTTTCTTTTTTCCGGCATCACCGCAGGCCTATGCGCGAGACAAATCGCCCATCAAACCGAGCACCGACCGCTTACTGCTCTATGAAGATTTCCAGGGCGGAGTTCCTCGAAAGAGCAAGCAGATAAGTAGATTCGGCTACTTGGCTAGAAGAGGCCTAGTCAGGTATCATGTTCCCGGCCTACACTATGAGCCTTTTATTGACGTTGTGGCCCGTCAATCCAATATTAGCAGAGTCTATGCTGGGTAGGTTTGAGGGCCAATTTTCGTCGCAAGATACGGCTGTAAGGTAGACTTCATTTACTATGGATACGGCCAAATAGGATTATGAGGAGCGATGGGAATGCGTAATGGATTTAAAATGTCTGCCCTGGCTTTTGTCGCGACATTGGTCCCATTAGCTGGATGTGGCGGCTCTGAAAGTAGCGTTGCTCCCACACCCACTACTGCAAACCTTTGTACGAACATTACCTATGCTGCCCCCTCCGGGGCTGCGAACAATATCGTGTTTACGTTCGACAAAGCGTATACCTGTGGGCAATTTGCCAATGGCGATTGGTGGGTTACGGGAGATGCGGGTGGGCCAGTAACAATCACCTCAATTACACCTGCAGCAAGTGGCGGCAGGCATGGTTTTCAGGTCAATCCAACAAGCACAACTGAGCAAGCATTCGACAACCGTTCTTCAACACCTTACAACGCGACCCTGATGCCGGCGTTGCCCTTGACAGTGGCAGGAGTTTCGTCAGTGGTTAAGACTGTCAGTAAGTCTGTGACAGGTATGCCTAAATTACAATTTGCTGCGGTGTTAACGGTAGTCAGTTCACCGGTAGTCAACTCCAGCACGGTATTCCGCCCCGGATATTTTGGTACGGCAGGCAAGACTTCTTATTCCGTGCCAAATTCAGGAACTATTGCAGGGTTGCCGCTGGGAACATATTCGCCAACTGGGGTTCCTGATTCCACAAGTTTTACGATACCCAATGTTGCAACCAGATACCAACATCTTCAGTTGGACCTAGGTGGGGGGTGGACAGCCCGTGATTTGCACCCAGCAGATAACATGCCTGACTATGGCGCACAAATAGCAACTGACAATGCAGCCTATCTCCTCAGGATGTTGTTGTCAGATTTCAATTATTCCAATTCAACCCATAAACAAGCACTCATTAATTATCTCCAGATGGTTATTGATATCAAGTCAGTATCTGCGAATGGAGGGATTTGGGGTGCTGATGGCGGTCATGGTAATGGCAGAAAACTTCCGCTCCAATTCGCAAATATGGTTTTTGGCGGTAGTGATTTCAGTAATGCTATTGCCGCATCGGCTTTCTCCGAAGATCAGCAGGTATACCGCAGTGTTCTTACCGGAGAGGTGCTGTGGGGAAAAACTGGTACTGAATCCGATTACTGGAGATCCACGCTCGGAGCGCTAGGGGAGTCCACTGCCGGCGGTGCAAGGGACATACGGGATTACTATGGCCGTATCGATGGAGGAGGCTACGAGGTAGGGACTATCGGGTACCAGTTTTGCTGTACCTCGTTGCCGTGGAAATACACAGTGTTGGCGCTTTATATGCTTGGACTTGAAACCCCGCCAGCCAGCCTTCCGATATCCACAACCAATAATCTTGTTGAATATGTGGAGCGCTGGGTCAGATACGGTGTAAAGGCTGCTGATACGACGACGAATATCAACTTGACGACTGGTGCCATCACCCCCCCTGTGCCACATGGCTTGCCTGTGTGCATGCGGCCTGCGGTTCCTGCGGTTCCTCCGGCTCCTGCGGTTCTTTTTTATGGTGCCGATTATGG
This sequence comes from Gallionellaceae bacterium, assembly GCA_031400735.1. Lineage (GTDB taxonomy): Bacteria > Pseudomonadota > Gammaproteobacteria > Burkholderiales > Gallionellaceae > Nitrotoga. The sequence continues at coordinate 31,689 of JANNQM010000111.1, read as the reverse complement.
GCCAAACGGCCTTGGCGGCTGCATTGTAGGTACAAACAACTGGACGGGTGTGGATAATACAAGTGTGAATGCTGGCTATTATGGTAGTCCGTTTGGCAACCAGCTGTGGGCTTGGTATCGTCCCTAACTAGGAGCGTCAAATATGATTTCTCTTCGGGAGCCTATTATTGCTTTCATGCCCCGCACACCCTGCCTAGAAATGTGCAGTACCGTCAAGCATACTGTCCCTCGGGGATGTCGACTAAGGTTGAGTTTGAATTCGCAAGTCCTATCCATGCGGTCATTGAATCTGCCACTATTTCCACATGAAATTTCTAACCTTGCGGCGGTCGATACCAATAGCCTCTAGAAGTCCCGATAGAAGAAACGCAGTCACTTCGAAGGGCAGATTGATAATGCCCTCAACTCTACTTCGTGCCGAAGCATTAACTGCGACAACATTTCTTATTCGTCGCTTGCAAATCGATCCGGCCGCATATCCAATGTTGCCAAGAGATGGTTGTTTGCCCAGACCCGTTAATCGCTCTCTATGAAGCTCCCATAGGCGATAACCGGCTCTGGTTAATGGGTCTCTGTGGGAGTGGTAAGCCAATGCGTTTGCTGCATAGGTATAGGTGTAACCCTGACGAAGTAACTCTTCCATCCAAATTTGTTCCTCGGCACCATCGCTTTGCTCGTCAAACTTGACGTTTTCCCATGCACTTCTTCGGATCAAAGCGCAAGCGTTACTGAGAAAACGTAAATGTCCTTTAGGTGTGCGCATTGGCATCATTGAAACTGTCGGGCCTACGGGAGGAAAGGTGACTGCCAGCCGGGCCACCTCATCAATAGGCGCATCAGCCTTGGCTATTTGTCTTCCGTATGTAGCTACAATGTTTGAATTCGAAACTTGCTCCAACATGAGGCCAAGCCATTGATTGCCGACAGGCTCAACATCTGCGGAAATAAGAATCACGAATTCACCTCGGCAACAAGCTATTCCCCTGTTCAGTGCTCGCCCCCAAGAAAACTCAGCCCTCGAAATTGACTCCACCTTCGCAGAGAAATCCTGAGCAACCTGGACTGAGGCATCAGTGGATTCATTGTCGACAACTACAAATTCAAGAGCAATTGGCGGAGCAACGCGCTGATCTCGAAGGGCATCCAGGCAAACCTTCAAATCTCTCGCGGCATTACGAACACGGATGACGACACTTACTAGCACTCGTTTTCCAACCAAATAAGAGGGTGTGCTGTGCTCATGCTTATTGCAACGAACGATGTTGAATAGCCATGCTGTCGATTGACTTTTGATAGTGTTGAATGATTGACTTGGTAACAATCTCAATGCTGTATCGGGTTTCGATGGTATGCCTAGCATTGCGACTCAAACTCTCCCTTAGCAAGGGATCATCAATTAGCCTGGCGATAGCTGCCCGTATACCTAATATATCTCCCGGTTCTATAAACAGCCCATCGACCTCGTGCGTGATGATCTCGCGGGGTCCGCCCCTACGGCTCGCGATCACAGGGCATCCGCATGCCATGGCCTCAAGTACCGTGTAGGGGAAATTCTCTAACACCCGAGAAGGAACGACTGCACAAAGCGCTCTCTGCCAATAGTGAATGATCTCCGCAACGGATATGTGGCCAGTAAATTCAATTCTCTTGTGAAATTCTGCTGGTAGACCAGCCATAATGACTTGAGCAGCTGTCATGCCCAATGATGACAGTTCATTTGGCGCTAGCATATCTAGACCGACATAACGTACTCTTAGTTGAGGATACATCGCAAGTAGTGGCGCAACCGCATCAGCAAAGTCGAAGACGCCTTTTTTTTTCTCCAGTCGCCCAACAAATAATACTTCATTGGGTGTAGTGATTTCGCCAACCGGACTAGGTCTGAAAAGATCCCCATCAATCGGGTTGGGGATAACCTGAATTCGCGCGGACGGTATCCCCCATACATCGCTGACCCAATCTGCAAGCGAATTTGAAGGGCTCGCCAACCCATCCGCACCCAGGGCAAGTGACCGCTCTCGACGATCCTGAAATTTAAGCCATAAGCCACCTTCAGAGTCTGACATCAAGCGGCGTGTAGGGCAGTGGCAGCGCACTACGAGCGGTATTGTTCCACCTATGAAGTAGCGCCCCCACGCACCATATTCGGCTGTCTCCACAATGTCATATTTTTTTCCCACGGAAATGCTGGAACGAAAGGCCTCGAAAGCGAGTTTCGACCAACTATGGAAAGGCTCCATACGCCATTTCTGAAGTCGAAGCCAGATAGATGACTTGAAATCCAAGACAGGGACTTTCAAAAACTGAACCCCGCCCACGTTCAATGGATTCCGATCATGGGTAATAACAGTGACCTCATGCCCGCCTGCAATCAGGCCTCGGGCAAGGTTGTACATGTATGTACCAATTCCGCAGCCATATGGTGGCCACTCAAGTGTCAGAAGACAGACTCTCATTACACAGGCCTCGCATTATTAATTTTGACCAAAAATCACCATCCAACACAACAAATATGAATCATTAACTCAGGTGGCAATCTATTAATTCAAACATCCACCAGAATAAATATTGTCAAAACACATTGGAGTTAAAGCCACACTTCACCCGCGCATAATGCATTAGGATGAATTTCCACAATATCAAGCTTCCTGTACTTGCAAGAGCCGCACCTTCCAATCCAAATTGAGGAATGAGAATCGCACTTAAGATAACATTAACCACCAAGCTAGCGAACACTGCCTTCAGTATCACACTTTGACAACCAATCATGCTCAATAGACTAACTACCGGCCCCATCATTACTGTGACTATCTGACCAATGAGCAATACTACAAAAGCCCTCTCGGCAGTAACATAAATTTCCCCATACAGAGATAGAAACTCTGTCCTGAATGCAATCATAATGATCGCAATTACCATCGATACAACCGCTGTAATTCTGGCAGATTGCTTCATTAATTTCTGAAGCTCAGAATGACTTCCCTCGGAATACAGCCTTGCAAACCTTGGCTGAATAACCATATCTGCTGCACTTGCCACCAATACGACTAGCTCTGCAGCCCTATAAGCAACCCTATAATATCCAACCATGCTGATAGTAGACAGCGACTCAATCAACAAAACACCAATTTGATCACTTAAAGCAAATAGCAACGATGTTGCCATAAATGGAAAAGAGCCGCGCAATACGCTACGGTAATCAGAAACATAGTCAAACCCGGAATTAGGCTTAACTATATATCTAAGTATGTAATAAATAAAATAAACCAACCCAAGCGTGACCGCCAACGCCTGTAAATATACAGTTGCAACAGCCCCGAAATGCGGTATTTCCATAACAACAACGACGATCACCACTGTGGCAAGAAAAATAATTCGTCTAAATAATATTTCTGGAACTTGACTTAATATGGTTTTACCCTGACTACGTAGAACCGCTTCACAATATTGAAACAATGCGCTTAACGGTACAAGAATAGCCAACATAAGAGCTATTTGAGTAGCCCCAACAGCGCTGCTCCCAAAAGTATGCCAGTACAATGCAAACAATAAACCGACAATTAAACTAGCAGCCGTAACATATAGCGCGCCAGAGAATAAAAATCCATTGAAAGTACGGAAATCTGAACGTCCCCCAAAAATAGCTAATTCCTTTATCGCATACCCGGGTAAACCAAGGCCTGCCACTACCGAAGCAATAGTAGCAAGTGCCATGACATATGAATAAAGACCAAACCCATCAGGGCCCAGAAACCGTGCGAGAACAACACTGGTCAAAAAACCTGTCCCGAGCAATAGAACACGCATAAACAGCGTGCCCAAAGCATTCAAGAACAAACGGTTTTTCAGAAACATCATAGTACCTTCCCACGGCTTTCATCTTCCAAGCAAGGCGTTCATGCTACCAGTTTTTTCTGGTGCCGCGCATTGAGACAGTCGATCCATGGGTACCGCGCTAAACCAAAAACTTATAAACTATAGTGCGCCAAAACTAACTCGGCTATAAAAATAGAAACAGAAAATCTAGTTACGCCCTCCTGTTGCGATGTGTGAAAAGTTACCTCTTAAACTCGATGAATTATTGTCTTGATGGGGGGGCATTGCATTTAATATATATCACAAGCCGTTTTTGTTATTTAGGAAGAACAATAGCTTATGGAGATTTGGGGTGCTAGAATCTGTTTAACGACAATGATCTTTATGGAGTGGTTGGTAAGCTCTAACTATTAGTAAGGGGGTAAGGATGACTATTGCAGTTATTGGCTTGGGCTATGTTGGCCTACCTTTGGTGGTTGAATTCGGCAAGCATGACCGGACGATAGGTTTCGACATTTCGTTGCAGAAGGTAGAGTCTTGCCGTTCCGGAGTCGATCCTTCCCGCGAACTGCCGGATGCTGAGATGCAGGCTGCGATTCATGCCGAGTACACGGTCGACCCAAAGCTGTTGGCCGAGGCCGACATCATCATCGTGGCGGTGCCTACTCCGGTGGATCAGGCACGCATCCCCGATTTTGGGCCGCTCGTCGGAGCCAGCCGGGCAGCCGGAAAAAACATGAAGAAGGGCGCTCTGGTCATCTATGAATCAACCGTCTATCCCGGTGCGACTGAAGAGATTTGTATTCCGGTGCTGGAACGCGAATCGGGAATGAAATGGAAGCAGGATTTTTTTGTCGGCTACTCGCCAGAGCGAATCAACCCTGGAGATCGCGAATATACCCTTACTCGATTGGTAAAGGTAGTAGCTGGCGACACCCCGGAGACGCTTGAGAAGGTCGCCACCCTGTATGAGAAGATCGTCAAGCCTGGTGTGCACCGCACTAGCAGCATCAAGGCTGCCGAGGCCTGCAAGGTGATAGAGAATACCCAGCGCGATCTCAACATCGCCCTGATGAATGAATTGGCCATCATCTTTGACAAGATTGGCATCGACACCTTGGAGGTGCTGGAAGCCGCCGGCACCAAATGGAACTTCCTCAACTTCCGTCCCGGGTTGGTAGGGGGACACTGTATTGGGGTTGACCCCTACTACCTGACCCACAAGGCAGAGAAACTTGGCTATCACCCTCAGGTCATTCTTGCCGGTCGGCGCATTAACGACGGCATGGGCAAGTTTATCGCCGAGCAGACTATCAAGCACATCATCAAGGGCGGTGGTCAGGTCAGGCATGCACGGGTAAATCTGCTTGGCCTTACTTTCAAGGAAAATTGCTCCGACATTCGCAACACCAAGGTGATCGACATCATCCGCGAACTGGAAAGCTATGGCGTAAAGGTTTTCCTGCACGACCCCATGGCTGACCCTGATGAGGCCAAGCACGAATACGGCGTGACACTTATGTCCTGGGAGGATCTGCCACAGGCTGACGCTATCATTCTGGCAGTTGCACACAAGGAATACATACAGATGGATCTTAAAAAACTTTTGTCCAAGACCATTCACGGCGGCAGCTTTATAGATGTAAAGGCGAAGTTTAACCGGGCAGCAGTAGAGGCTGCTGGGTTTAGGGTCTGGCGGTTATAGCCATGTGGTATTCATCGTATCGAGTCAGCATCGGATGGGCATCTCTAAAAATTCATATTTCGTCGCTCCCGCCCCCGATTCAAGCCTTCGAGGGCAGGCTGCGGCGGGAGCCCAGTCAAATCAACAAGCTGGATTCCCGCCTACGCGGGAATGACGAATTATTAGAGGTTCCCAGATGAAGATATTGGCCATCTCCTCAGGCGGTGGACATTGGGTCCAGTTGCTGCGACTCAGGCCTGCATTTGAGGGCAGTGAAATCACTTATGCCTGTGTGCGTAAATCCTATTCCAAGGATGTGCCGGGAGAACGTTTCGTGGCAATCACGGATGCAACACGCTGGGACAGATGGCGGTTGCTGAAAATGCTGTTTCAGGTTGCCTGGCTGGTTTTATTTTTGCGGCCCGATGTGGTCATCACCACTGGGGCTGCCCCGGGTTATGTCGCCATCCGTTTCGGCAAATGGATGAGAGCGCGGACTATTTGGATTGATAGCATCGCCAATGTTGAAACGATGTCGTTGTCAGGTGCGAAGCTCGCCAGGCATGCGGATCTATGGCTAACCCAGTGGCCGCATCTTGCCAGGCAGGAGGGGCCACGCTATATGGGTGCGGTGATATAAACCCGGATTATCCATTAGCCCGTCATTCCCGCGCAGGCGGGAATCCAGCAAGGTCAAATATCCCGCGAAGCGGACAACACCTTGATTTTGTCCCGCTACGCGGGGATTATTCAATCAACTGGATTCCCGCCTGCGCGGGAATGACGCTGTTTCCGGCCTAATGGACAATTTGGGATAAATGTTACGGGGGAGTTTGAGTGAACGTCTTTGTTACGGTGGGGGCGCAGATGCCATTTGACCGGTTGATCATGGCCGTTGATGGGTGGGCAGCGAGTCATACTGGAATGCATATTTATGCCCAGATCGGCGAAACATCTTATCGGCCGGAGCATATCGAGTATATAACCTTGCTGGAGCCTCCAGAGTTTCGGCGGCGTGTGCTTTGGTCGGACGTACTGGTGGCTCATGCGGGCATGGGGTCGATACTGACGGCGCTTCAATACGGTAAGCCGCTACTCGTCATGCCCCGGCAGGGCAGGCTGAAGGAAACTCGCAATGACCACCAGCTTGCCACGGCGCTTCGCATCAAGGAGATGACGAAGGTTGCAGTCGCAATGGATGAGGATGAAATACCTGCACTGCTTGACAGCATCACGAGGCTGGATGCCAGTGAGGTTATCTCTGACAGGGCTTCGGTTCAGTTGCTTTCATCTATCCGCAGCTTTATCCAGGGCGATACAATTACACATTGACAGAGAGCTGGCGCTCAATCGTTATCGATGTCGCGAAGAAATATCTTTTTCCCATTGATATGCTGCAATATTAACCAATCTGCTGCGCGCCAGAATACGTGTCATTATGGAAACATATAAATAAACGATAGCTTTAGGCCAATTAAAGAACTTAATAAGGGTACTCAATACCCCTCCGGAAAGGTTTTTGTGTTCATTTTTAATCAGTTCCGGATACATTTTTGCCAACTGCATTTGCCCCATACGGCTACGTACTTTAATTTTCATTAGCCAACTTAATGTAGCGGGTGCACGCACGATTGATTTTGCGCCTATTACTTTGCCACGCTCGTGTTCCTTAAACAGGGCACGCACAAAACCATCGTCCGCAATCACATCAGGAAAACGGTCGAAACGTTTTCTACCTTCCTCCGAAAGAGCATAAACACCCGCACCCATCATGCCGCTTTGACAAAACGGCAAGGCCAGCCAAATATCATAGTAAGCCCTTACCGCCCAGCTTGAGCCGCCAAAATCCATTAACGGTTCAGGTGACACGGCCAAATAATGGCCGGCAGCAAGTGTCTTCTTAATCAGGCCGAGAGCGCCATCCGCCATTCTGATATCTGCATCCATATAAATCCGCGGATAGCTTCGCGCGCGTTGATCACCCAAATTCAAGGCGTTGACCTTGGAGGGTATTGGAGTATTGATGACTGTTATGCGAGGTTCAAAGCTCCGTGCAATGGCCTCTGTTTCGTCCTTGCAACCATTGCAGATGACAATAATTTCATCACCCTCGTCAACTTGCCGTAACAACGACTCAAGCGTCTCTGCAATAACGCCCGATTCATTGTGAGCTGGCAATATAATTGTGCTCATGGTGGAAGCGCCTTAAACCGAGATTTTCCATTAGGCGTAAATCTCGTTACAACGGATATTCCCCCCTTTGAAAAAGGGGGGTTAGGGGGGATTAAACGTTGCATGGGTATCAAAATCCCCCTCGATCCCCCTTTTTCAAAGGGGGAAGCCAATAGAATTTCCTAATGGAAAATCTCGGTTAAACCAGAGCCCTAACTGCCCACCCAATTTATTATCGTAATGCTCCATATTCGTATTGATTCTATTTTTCGAAAAATACCTTATTGAATACTGTTCCGATCAGATTGGCTTTTGACAGGTGGCGCAGGCTATCTTCTATTTCGCGCTTGCTGGACATGCCATTGGCGACCACCAGCAGGATGCAGTCGATCTGGGGCAGTACGGATATCGCATCATCGCTGTGCAGCAAGGATGGCAGGTCAAAGATGATAATGCGCGATTCGTAGCGCTCGCGCAGGTCTTTGATCAGGGTTGAGACCTGTCGTGATGAAAGGGTTTCCGCAGGGTTGGTCGCCGCATACTGGGTTGGCAGCACGACCAATCTTGGTATATCGGGATTAACGAGAACATCGGCCAGTTCGACAGTCCCATCCAGCAGGTCATTCAGCGATTTTTCCATGGGGATGCCAAGGTATGCGCCTATTCTGGGCTGGCGCAAATCAAAGTCCACCAGCATGGCGGTCTTGTTGGTTTTTTGGGCAATGCTCATGGCCAGATTGATGGCGACTACGGTTTTACCCACCGCAGGGCTAGGCGAGGTAATGGCCAGCGTGCGCCAGCCTTTTTCTTCCATGATTTGCAGGATTTGCGTGCGCAGCACATCGAAGGTTACGCTGGTCGGGTCGTTTTTGTTAAAGGCAAAGATGCGGTTATTTTCCAGATGTGATGCCTGCAGCTTGACCACCCGGGTTTGGTTGTAGCTGAGCTCCTCCAGCACATCTGCTGGTTGCTGAATTGCGGGTGTAGAGGTTGTGCCGCTGTTGTCCGGTTGCGCAGGGCCCAATTGACCTGCTCCATTGGCCTGCTGGTTTTTGACCTTTTCAATGGCCTGTTTGATGCGTTCCATTTTTACCTCTGGTGAAAATTTAAAAAAATTTTTCGCGCGGGTTGGGTCCCAGATAATCCATTAGTTTAGACCGTCATACCGGCGAAGGCCCATAAGCTAACTTATGTAGCCTGAGCATTTCTCCCTCCCCTTCAAGGGGAGGGCCGGGGTGGGGATGGGGTTGTATCCCATGAAAACCAAACCCCATCCCCCACCTACAGCCCCCTCGCTTCGCTCTCTTCCTTGAAGGGGGAGGAACAAGATAGGCGCCAAAAGTGCTAACTTATGTTTTTGTCCGCTACATTAATCTGGAAAATATTTTCGCGAGCAGGATATTCAATGGCATATACAAGAAATGCAGTGCCACTGCGATTGTGATCACGGCAACGATGGTTGTGGTGATTGCTGACTTTATCAGGCGCTCTCTGCGTTCCCATTCTTCTTTGACATAGATATAGGGAATAACGGCCAGCGGACGATGGCCCAGCACATGCGCCAGTGCGTCAACTCCTCGTATCTTCCGATCAAAGAACCCCATCATTAACAGCAACCCTACCGATGATGCAATGGCCATGAAAAATCCCATGGCAACAATTTTTACGCGATTGGGTTTAAAAACTCTATCCGGAATTATGGGCGATTCAAGCAGGATGAATCGTTCGGATTTGTTTTCGCTTTCCAGACTTTCGGCAATTTTTGCACTCGCTGTTTTGCTGCGGATTTCTTCATATTTTCTTTGCACGCTGTCGCGGTCACGAATAAGCACCTCCAGGCCCTGCTCTACCTTTGGGGTCTGCATCATCGCACGTTCATTTTGCGCAATTTTCTCCCTCAGCATTTTTTCCTGCGCCGCAAGAGATTCCAGCTTGGTTCTGGATGAAGCGATTTTTGACTGTATCTTGTAGGTAGCCAGGGTGGGTGCGTTTTCCGGGGTATCTTCCGATTCCAGCGTTGCACCTGCTTTTTCCAGGGATTCTATCTTGCGCTTGAGCACCCGCATGTCGGGGTAGGTTTCATTGTAGATTGCCGAAAGCCTGGTATATTCCGCCTTGAGTGCGGGCAACGTCTGGGACGATTCATCACCCATGCCGAATTTGGCGGCAGAAAGTTCAACCTCCAGAGTTCGAAGTTCTTCCTTGGTGCTTTTTATATCCCGCTCCACCTCGCGCAAGTCGCTCTCTGCTCGGGACAGCATGGTCATGCGCAGTGCCAGTTGCTCCGGCAGGTTGTTGCTGTTCTGTTGCTTGTAGGCGGCAATCTCTTTATCCGCGCGTTCGACTTCCAGCCTGAGCTTTTCCGATTCCTGCGTCAGGAATACTGCGGTCTCGGTTGCGCCTTCAGTACGCAGTTTAACGTTCCAATCCAGGAACAGGGTGGTGAGATCACTGGCAACCTGGTGAGCAATATCCGCCCGTTTATCATCAAACGATACGGTAAAGGCAATGGTAGATTTACCACGGATTTTGCTGGAAATATCATCGGAACCTATCAATTCAACATTTACCTTGTCACGCATCGCTTCAATCAATTCCGAGCTGGCCAGGGAACGCGAACTCTCCTTGAACAGATCATATTTGTTGGCAATTCGCAACAAGTTGTCACGGGTCAACACCCGCTGTTTGATGATGCTGATGCGTTCATCAACCTGGGATTTGATGGTGGATTGCACAACGTTGTCTGGGACTTGCTGCGATTCCACCATGATCGTGCCAGTGGCACGGTAGGTTGGTGGAATGACGAACGCGACTATAATTGAGATCAGCATGACCGCAATAAAAATGCCGATCAGGTAGGGCGCACGGTAGCGCATGATCGACAGGTAATCGAAAAAGGTTAGTTGGTATTCGGTAGCCATGTTTGCATTTTAGATTGAATATTAGAAATCGGTACGGCTGAATACGAGGGAAACACCCAGAACATTTGAAGTGGCCGCGTCGAACCCATCCCTTTCCACTTTCTTGTGCTGATAGTACGCGCGCGCTATCCAATTGGCATAAAGCTGGAATTGCACCCAACTGCCTGCGGTGCGGGTGATCAAGACTATGTCAGAATAATGCTTGCTCCAACCCAGATCAATACCGGCACTGCCGCGCTCGGCCAAGGCATAATTCCACCCCCCTCGTGCCTGATCAATTGTTACAAATCCTCCCAATCCGCTGGGTAAAACCTTGCGCTCCGCATTCAAAGTAATGCCTGATTTTTGTCCGGTGTAATTCACTTCAACTGCACCTTGCTTGCCCATGCTGGTGCCGCTGGTCTTGGATTTTCCGGCCTGTATGGAACCCTCCAGATAATCCGCAACTTTCCAGTTCCAGCCTAGCAAGGCGCTGGTATACCGGTTGAGGGTGTTGCTGCCTGCCTGTTCCGAATCTGAGTACGACATTCTGATAAATGGCGTAATGCTTTCGCTCCATGCATAGCTGAATTTCATGTCGCTTGATCGCGTGACATAGTCAAAGAAAGGTCCCGCGTTATAGGTGATGTCATTATATGCGGCATTCAGTGTGAGGTTGCTGCGTTCTGTCAGCGCTTCGTTCCAATTGCCAGACAGGGTGCGGGAAGCACGGGTGCTATCTGTGTAAATCAGGCCTGTACTATCCAGCTCTGCAATGCGTGTTTCCACTTCATCATATCTGGCTGACAGCCCGAATCCGCCCGTATCGCTCTGCCTTTGCCAATTGATAAATGCGCTGGGGATTTCACGATTCTGGCTCAGCGTTTGGTTTGATGTGCGCACCATCTGGAGAGCAAGTCCTGCATTCAGGTCGTTCGTATCACTCACCCTTTTCAGTAGGTAGCCTGGCTCGAAAATGGTCCGCCATAAATCGGCCGGTTGCGATGGGCTCAGCAACGGGTTGGTGTCAAACTCGGTGGAAACCCGTGCTGACGCTGTCTGTTGCCACGCGCCAGCCCAACTCGGGGCTGAATGGAGCATGAGGACGGACAGCATGATGGGTAATACGGAAATACGAATACTCAACTAACTTCCCCAGTTTCTTAATATCAGATAACCCATTGGAAAATTCAACCCGACCTCCCCCTTTGCAAAAGGGGGATCGAGGGGGATTTTCTATCTGCGCGACATTAAATCTCCCCTAACCCCCCTTTTACAAAGGGGGGGAACGCTTCGTTGCCCCAGACTTACGTCTAATGAACAATCTGGGTTAAACCTTGCATTTCATAGTATCCGTTCGTCCTGAGCCCTTCGAAGAACCTGTTCTTGCAGGCTTGTGGTTCGACGGGCTCACCATACGAACGGCCTAATGGATTATTTTTGTAAATTCTGTAACCACCCTCTACCCTTGTTCCGGCTTGCAGAAGCGGGGTGCGTGTCAGCGTGGGAAAGGGAAAGAAGGGGTAAAAAAACCCTTACGGCACTACGATGGTATCGCCTGCCTTGAGCTGGACATTGGTCGACATATTTTTGCCGGAAATTATGTCCTTGTAGCGCACCGAAATGATTTCCTCGCCATCCGGTTTGGCACGAATTACTTTTATACCGCCCTCATCCGCAAATTTGTCGAACCCGCCCGCAATGCTGATAGCTTGCAGTACCGTAGTGGGCCCGCTAATGGTCAGCGGTCCGGGCTTGGTGACCTTGCCCAGAATGTAAGCGCGATTGCCTTCTATCCCGGCAATCACTACCGTGACGACTGGATCAGGAATGTATTCTTTCAATTTTGCGGTAATGCGCCGTTCAACTTCCGGCGTACTCAGCCCCGCCACTTCAATCCGCCCAACCAATGGGAAAGTAATGCTGCCATCGGGCAGAACAATTGCCTGCTTCTGCAAAGCTTCTTCACGCCAGACAGAAATCATTACGGAATCGCCCTGGCGCAGTTGATAGATGTCGGGGTTATCCGCAGCAGCAGCCAGCTCCGGCGCCATGCAACCCAGCATCATGAGAACCACAAAATATTTTCCTGGCCATTTTTGAACGTTCATTATTATGTTATGCAAAATTCCGGTGATCATTGAAAAAAATCTCATTTTTAATACTATCTAGGGAGGCACTGAACAAGTCGTCATGCCCGCGAAGGCGGGCATCCAGTTTATTTATTTGACTGGACTCCCGCCTTCGCGGGAGTGACAAATTAAGACTTAATCAGCGTTTCCCTAGATATCGCACTATTAAGCCGGGCCCAATTTGCCAACCAGCCAATACCGGTCCTCACTTTTTACTGCCTGCAGCAAGTCCGTCAGGAATATCTGCTGAACGCGGTAGGATTCCTGTTCGTCGCTGGATATGGTCGATACACGAAACAATAGGCCATCTGGCACTTTTCCGGTGAATCCGTAAGTTACCAATGCCATCTTCTGCTCAAACCAGCCGCGGGTAAGTGAATCACCCACCCTGATCCAATAGGTTATCGGTTCGTTGCGTGCGCCTTGTTTGGCAACCAGGCGCATGGCCGGTATCCGCCCGATGGCAGTATCAACAAAGGTCTTGGTTAATTCGCTGACACTAAAACCACTTGACCGGTAGCATATCTCTGGCCGGTGGACTTGTAAATCTTTTTTCTGATCCCTGCCATAGGCGATAGAGAGCATGACACGCTCACCCTGGCTGTTGGTATAGGCGCGGGAAAGAGTCTGGCTGTATATCTTGTTGATCGTATCCTTCTCATCCGGGTTAACCATGAGTGTTGCAGCAGATGAATCAATCTGCCAATCGCCAAAAGCACCGGGGATTATGGCTTCCAGACTAATCTGGCTCCGCGCGTCCGCAATATCGACAGAAGGCGTCATGCCCAACGTCAAGGCGGCGGACAACACCATGAACAGTCCCAGCGTCAGACTCACAATAAATTGTTTTTTCATAATGAATTTTTTGAACGTGGCGTGACTATCAGGCGCAGCAATTTATCTACACCCAATATCAATATCAGCGCACTCATGAACAAGACCATGCCGGCAAACCCGTGCAAGAAGCCCTGCCCCGCTGCCTCACCCCAATAGTAGGTAATCAGTGTGAGGGTGATGACCCGTATGACATTGGCAGCAAACGAAATGGGAATTATAAGGATGGCTAACGCCACGTTTCGGATCAGCGAAGTATGCTGAACCACATTCATATAAAACAGCCCCAGCGCTTCAAGTGTTAGCAGTGTTTGCAGACCGGCGCAGGCATCTGCCACCAGCAGTTGATATTGTCCGATCTGTAAAATAACGCCATTACGTGAAATGGGATAACCGGACCAATATAAAATATTCTCAGACACATATGAAACCGCCATTTTCATGGGCATGGTCAGCATGATGACCCATGAGCCGGGCAACGGTATCATGAACAGCATGAAGAACAATGGGAACCACATCACCTTAAGCGCACTGCCGCCCCGTTTAACCAGCAGGATTGCCGCCAATATCCAGATAAAAGAACTTACCTCAAATATAAGAACCTGCAATGCGCGACCAATAATGTAGAGCATCAGTGCCACAAAAAATATTATCCATCCCATGACAGGAGTAGATGGGGATGCACTTTTCTCCATCATGAGCGGCCATTTCCTGTACATCAGCCAGAGTGCAAGTGCCAAAATAATGGGCGCATGCGCTTGCTCTTCTGTAGCCCACAAGCCGTTAAAGAGGTCATAAAAGGTCGGCAGAAACAGTACCGCCAAACCCAGCACAATAGGCCACCACTCCGGCATGGCGGCTTTCAGGCCCGGCAGCCTTGATGAAAATGATGTAGTAGCAGAACTGTTCATTTAGAAATTGATTAATGCCGTAATAAATATTGCAAATGAATCACCGGAAAAAAATATAGCGGGAAATAATTTCTTACCCTCTCCCCACCCGCGAACGCTCAATCCTCTGCTTTACTCCATTTCCCGCGATCACTGCCCAAGTTCCCGAGTAGGGCGTGATAAATCACGCCCCTACGATATAGCACTATCTCATCGGGAAATGGAATTACTCCCCTCTGGTTGAAACAACTGCACAAGCCGAATGTGGAATTGACACACGAGCAAGGGGAGAGGGAGGTAGCTTTGCTTCTATCCCCCCAGCCATTCGTTTACTTCTTCTCCGTTGCATTCTTATCAGGTGCAGCATCTTGCGTCTGCGTAGCAGCTGGTGCAGACGCATTGAGATATTCTATTTTAGCCAGGGAGCGCAGGTGTTTGACTTCCTCTTCCGCCGCCTCCTTGGTCATTTTATTAATCAGGAATTGCTCAATCAGCGGCGCAGCATTGGTAGGTGTGACCGGACTATCCCTGGTAGCTACGAGAATGTTTATAACTTTGTTTTCAGCTTCTCCCACGATGAAAATTTGCCCCTTTGGCAGTGCCAGTAACTGCGACACCGCCTGGTGCGGAAGGTCTGATGTGCTGCGTGTTACCTGAACCCGCCTGTAAAGCACGTTATGCTTGTCCATCCATGCTGCAACGTCCTCCAGGGACCTGGCAGAATCAAGGGCCAACTTAAGCGCTTCGCTATAATCCTTGTTCGAAATAACCAATTGCTTCAAGTCAAATTCCTTGCGCTTGGCAAAGAACTCCGGATGTTCCTGATAGTAGTTGTCAATATCGGCTTTGGCTGGCTTGGCAGTTTTTGAAACCATGCTCTGCAAGTATGCCTGCACGATTACTTGCGCTTTGGCACGTTCGATGGCCTGCATCACTTGGGGAGTGCGGTCAGTTTTGTTGCGTATTGCCTCCTCGAGAATCAGCTGCCGGTCGATCAATGACTCAATCAATTTCCCGGTTGCATCTTCTTGCTGCCCAGCCTGAACACCCGCGCGCATGAGCTCATCGTTGACCTGGAGCATTGTTATCTCCTCACCATTCACCTTTACCAATGCCTGGCCACCCACCTTCTTTTCCTTGTTGCCGCACGAAGCAAGGCCCACCGCAACAGCCAATATCAGAACAACGCACGACATATTCCTGTTTGATTCAGAATTTCTTACATTCATGCGCAACGTTTCATCTACACAATTCAAGATAACTCTCCTTCAACAAAAAAATTAAATTTCCGATCCTGCTTGCTTCAACAGGCAGCTAGTAAGCATTATCCCTGCGCAATACTACCCACACCGTGCGCAGGATAATCCACATATCCAGCCATATTGACCAGTTTTGCAGATAATTCAGGTCGTGCTCGATGCGCGCCTGCATTTTTTCCAATTCCTTGGTTTCGCCACGAAACCCATTGACCTGAGCCCAGCCGGTAATCCCTGGCTTGACCTTGTGGCGCAGCATGTAGCCCCTGATAATTTTGCGATAAAGTTCGTTGTGCGCCACCGCGTGCGGACGCGGGCCAACAATGCTCATTCGTCCCTGCAATACATTGATGAACTGCGGCAATTCGTCGAGCGAGGTGCGGCGCAGGAATGCGCCAATCCTGGTGATTCGCGGATCGCCCTTTTGTGCCTGTTCGATGCGCGCGCCATCCTCGCTGACAGTCATGGAACGGAATTTATAGACAGTGATCTCCTCGCCATTCAGTCCATAGCGGCGCTGCTTGAAGACCGCCGGACCGGGTGAGGTCAGCTTGATCGCCACGGCAATGCATAGCATCAAGGGCGATAGCAAGACAAGAATAAGGAAGGCAAGCACGGCATCGCTGACATTTTTGACCACGCTGTCGACACCGTAGAAAGGCGTTTCGCATATCGCGACCACCGGCACGCCGCCAACATTGTCGAAGCGCGCCTGCATCAGGTCAAAAATGTAAACATCGGGCAAAAAGTAGATCGATGCAGTCGTGTCATTCAGATTGTCCAGCAGCTCGCGGATGCGCGGCTGGGCAGACATCGGCAGGCTGATGAATATCATCTGGATACCCTGTTCGCGAACGTAAGTGGCGACTTCCGACACTCTGCCCAGCAGCGGCATATTTCCTGCCGGGCTGCGCGACTCGTCGCGGTCGTCGAAATAGCCGCGTACCTCCATCAGCAAATACGGGTATTCCAATATGCGCTCGGCAAGTTTGAGGCCGGTCTCGTTGGCCCCGACGATCACCACAGAGCGCGCCTCCCCTCCTTTGCGCAAGCTGTTTGCAATCGTACGCACAGCCATATGGCTGGCAATCAGCGCGAACGGCGTGACGATGAACCAGGTCAGCATGACCTGTTCAGAATAACGGTAGGAAAGTTTTGTGGCGTAACCGATAAAGATCAGGATGGCAATAATAATTCCCCAGCCAACCAGCGTATCGCGAATGTAAGCCAGCAATTTACCGTTGCGCCAAGTGCGGTAAATATTGGTCTGCTCGTAAATATACGATGAGATGAAGAAAGTAATAATCACCAGCACCATGTAGTGACCGGTGAAAGTTTCATCATAGAGCCATGTGATCAATATCAGCAGGCCCCAGATCATAAACGGATCGAGCAGGCGCTTGAAAAAGGCTACTACAGGAATATCATTAACAGTCATGGTTCTTTAAAGCCCAATAATCCATTAGCTCGTCATTCCCGCGCAGGCGGGAATCCAGCAAGAACAAACATCCCGTGAAGCAGACAAAACCACGATGTTGTCCCGCTTCGCGGGAGATTTTTAATCAGCTGGATGCCCGCCTGCCCCCCGCTTTCGCGAGGGTGACAGGGCATGACGACTTAATCGGTGTTTCCCTTAAACAAAAAATACATATGAAATCACAAAAAAGCAAACCCCGCCACAAGGGCGGGGTTTCAGGAGATACAACCAACCAGTTTAAACGTTTTTCATTTTGCGACGAGCTGAAAAACAAACCAAACCAAGCCCAGCCAGCAGCATGGCATAGGTTTCGGGTTCGGGTACGGCCGTCACAGGTGTGTACTTGGCTGAATAGCCCTGCGTACCAATTCCTTGAACATGAACGTACATATTGGTCAGGACGCTGCTACCTAAACCGGAGACGCTCCATTTGACCCAATCATTTTGAGAAAGCCTGTTTGCAGAACCCTGCCCAAACGCGGTTCCGAAATCAATATCAGTCAACCCGCTATTGCCTGTTCCGCTAGTGCTCTTGACGGATGTTACGCCACCCACATTACTGCCAATGAAAGTGGTGGGGGGTTTGCTGATGCTGGGGTCGGGAGTAAAATCAAAGCTCATTGATCCCAAAAACGCGCTATTCCCGAAACTGCTAAACAAATTGTTGTTAATGGTCAGCATGAACGTCCAAACACCGCCGCCGTTGTTAGTCGCTCCCAGCTGAGCAAAAGGGTTAGCCACAAAATTATTGGGAGCAGTGTAACCTGACGACGCGGTCAATAAAGAGCCAAAATTGTATATCGTCGTCACTGCTGCATGAGCCGTGTTGCTGACAGCAAGGCAACCTGCAAGCAGTAGCGCATGAGCTATCTTAGTGTTAATCATTTGCGCCCCCCTTCATGCCTAATAGTTAACTCTCTTGCGTCATTCCTGCCCTGTGACGGGCAAGAATGACAAGCCGAAAGTTAATCTAATTAGATGCTATTATTTCTGCGACGAGCTGATAAACCCAACAAACCCAGACCGGCCAGCAACATGGCATAAGTTTCTGGTTCTGGAACTGGGCTGATCGAGATGTTTCCGGCATAAGAACCACTCAATGCAGGTGTTACTTTATAACCATCCACGTATAGCGTATAACTGCCGGGAGTTGCCCCGCCTGAAAAACTCAAGCTTGAAGTTGTACCACCCGTGACACCCGACCACGTAGTGGCAGAAACGGTATCAACTAGCTTGAACAAAGTAAAAATTACATTAGTAGCGCCCAAGCTAATTACGTTCGACGCCCCACTCCCATCTGAACCTGCGGGTATAGTGAACGTGTACCAGTCAGCAAACGGACTGGACACACTCGGATTCCCAATATTTGCGCTATACCCAGCAGCTGTACTGCCAAAAAATACGACCGGAACAGCATTTGCCGACCCGGCAACAAAGCCCAGCGACATGCTCAAAGCAACAACCGCCATCACACGAGAAAAAATACTTTTCATAACAACCCCCTTAAAAAACTACCGTAAATAAACAAAAAAGCAAACCCGCACCCATGCTCACACTACACATATGCCACACTACTACATAGCCATCCGGCGCATGATATAGGGATTTAAACCAAATGGTATTGTACTTTGGTACAGGTACCCTGCTAGCGCAGGACATTACCCAAACGGGTAGAGCCCAAACTCTGCGCTACTATTAATCTTCAAGCCACCCTAGCCGTTTGCTGCCATTCTTCATGCTATTTCTCCACATAAAGAGCAAAACCCGTTAAGGGTCGTAGGATCATAATCAGCAATTGTTACCTTTCTCTCCAGCTCCTATAGTCCGATATAACTATCCTAATGCACGGTTATTCCAATTCCCTAAAAACGCTGCCAAATGCCGCGCAGGACAGGACGCAACTTAGCGTTGACAGCAAACACCGGCCCAGCCGGGTCAAGCCAGAGCATTATCCTGAGCTTCTGATGGCTGCTCACCATCACCCGATACCGCCCCACCCATATCCAGTCCCAGCCGTTGTTTGCGGCGTGTGGCATGGTAGGCCAAGCCGGTACCCGCCGGAACCAGGCGGCCAACAATAACGTTTTCTTTCAGCCCGCGCAGTTCGTCGCGTTTACCCATGATGGCAGCTTCGGTCAGCACGCGCGTGGTTTCCTGGAACGACGCGGCCGAGATGAAGGAGTCAGTGGACAACGACGCTTTGGTGATACCCAGCAACATAAATTCGAAGGTGGCCGGGCGCTTGCCTTCGGCCAGCACACGTTCATTTTCGCGCAGCAATTCGGCACGCTCAACCTGCTCCTTCGGAATGAAGTTGGTTTCGCCTTCATCCAGAATCTGCACGCGACGCAGCATCTGGCGCACAATCACTTCGATATGCTTGTCGCTGATCTTGACGCCTTGCAGGCGGTATACGTCCTGCACTTCGTCAGTGATGTAACGTGCCAGCTCGGCCACACCCAACAAGCGCAGAATGTCATGCGGATCGGCTGGGCCGTCCACAATCATTTCGCCCTGGGTCACGGTCTGGCCGTCATGCACCAGCAAATGTTTCTCTTTGGTAATCAGGAATTCATTCGCCACACCTTCGGTGTCGGTAATGACCAGGCGTTGCTTTCCCTTGGTATCCTTGCCAAACGAAACGGTACCGGTCACTTCCGCCAGCATGCCTGCATCCTTGGGCGAACGGGCCTCAAACAACTCCGCCACGCGCGGCAGACCACCGGTAATGTCACGCGTTTTGCTGATCTCCTGCGGGATACGTGCCAGCACCTCACCTACGCCAACATGCTGGCCGTCTTCCACGGTCACGATACTGCCAGTCTGAAAGGTTACCGAAATGGACAAGTCAGTACCGGCAATCTTGATCTCCTTGCCCTTTTCATCCAGCAGGCGCACCAGAGGACGCTGCGCGCCTTTGCCTTGTGTGCCGGCGCGTTTCGGGTCGATCACGACCAACGTCGACAGGCCGGTCACTTCATCGATCTGCCGCATTACCGTCACGCCTTCTTCGACATTCTCAAAGCGCGCGCGCCCGGCATATTCGGTAATGATAGGACGTGTATGCGGATCCCATGTGGCCAGCACTTCGCCAGCGCGCACCGGGCTGCCTTCGCGCACGGTCAGCATCGCGCCATAGGGCACCTTGTGCCGCTCGCGCTCGCGACCATGGTCATCGGTCACCATCACTTCACCGCTACGCGCCACCACCACCACTTCGCCGCGCGCGGTGTTGACGGTGCGCATGTTGGCGCTGTATTTCATTGTGCCGTTGGATTTGCTTTCGACCTGGCTGGCCACAACGGTACGCGATGCCGCGCCACCGATGTGGAATGTTCGCATGGTCAATTGGGTACCCGGTTCACCAATGGATTGCGCGGCAATCACGCCGACTGCTTCACCAATCGTGACCAGACCACCGCGGCCCAGATCGCGGCCATAACACTTGGCACACAAGCCATAGCGGGTTTCGCAGGTCAGCGGCGTGCGCACATGCACTTCGTCAATGCCCAGCGACTCGATAGCTTCCACCATATCTTCGTTCAGCAGGATACCGGCTTCCAGCAGCGTTTCACTGGTTTCCGGATTAACGATATCCTTACTGGCCACTCGGCCCAGGATACGCTCACGCAAGGCCTCAATAACTTCGCCGCCTTCCACCAGCGCTTTCAATGCTGCGCCGTTACGGGTGCCGCAATCGTCTTCGGTCACCACCAGGTCCTGCGTCACGTCCACCAGACGCCGTGTCAGGTAACCGGAGTTAGCCGTCTTCAAAGCGGTATCGGCCAGACCCTTACGTGCACCGTGCGTGGAAATAAAGTATTGCAGCATGTTCAACCCCTCGCGGAAATTCGCGGTGATCGGGGTTTCGATAATGGAACCGTCCGGCTTGGCCATCAGGCCGCGCATGCCAGCCAGCTGGCGAATCTGCGCGGCGGAACCGCGCGCGCCGGAATCGGCCATCATGTAAATCGAGTTGAACGATTCCTGCATCACCGGGTTGCCCTTCTTGTCGGTGCGCACCTGACCGGTGGCGCGCTCGATCACCGGCTCGCTGCCCAGTTGTTCCATCATGGCCTTGGCCACCAGATCTCCGGTACGGCCCCAGATGTCGACCACCTTGTTATAGCGCTCGCCTTGCGTGACCAGTCCGGAGGTGTATTGCACGTCAATTTCGCGTACTTCTTTTTCTGCGGCACCTATCAATTCATTTTTCTGCGGCGGCACCAGCATGTCATCCAGGCAGATCGAGATGCCGGCGCGAGTCGCGTACGTAAAACCAGTGGTCATCAAACGGTCAGCCATGATCACGGTATTGCGCAAGCCACAACGGCGGAAGCTGGTGTTAATCAGACGCGAGATTTCTTTTTTCTTGAGTGCCTTGTTGACCATCAGGAATGGCAGCCCGACCGGCAGCAGTTCAGACAGGATGGCGCGCCCTACCGTGGTCTCATAACGCGTGAACAATTCCTGACGCTCGCCGCTTTCGTCGAGGTAGGCTTCCCGGATACGCACTAAAACCTTGGCTTGCACATCAACGTGACCGGATTCGTAAGCGCGCAACACTTCAGACACATCAGTGAACATTGCACCTTCACCCAATGCGCCTACTTTTTCGCGCGTCATGTAATACAGCCCAAGCACGATATCCTGCGACGGCACGATGATCGGTTCGCCGTTGGCGGGCGACAGCACGTTGTTGGAGGCCAACATCAGCGTGCGGCATTCCATTTGCGCTTCCAGCGACAACGGTACGTGTACCGCCATTTGGTCACCGTCGAAGTCGGCGTTAAACGCGGTACACACCAGCGGGTGCAACTGGATCGCCTTGCCTTCAATCAGTATCGGTTCGAACGCCTGAATGCCGAGGCGGTGCAGTGTAGGCGCACGGTTCAGCAACACCGGATGCTCACGAATGACATCTTCCAGAATATCCCATACCACTGGATCTTCCGCTTCCAGCATGCGCTTGCCGGCCTTAATAGTTGTAGCCAAACCAAGGATTTCCAGCTTGTGGAAAATAAAGGGCTTGAACAATTCCAGCGCCATTTTTTTCGGCAAACCGCACTGGTGCAATTTCAGTTGTGGTCCAACCACGATCACCGAGCGACCGGAATAATCCACGCGCTTGCCCAGCAGGTTCTGGCGGAAACGACCGCCCTTGCCCTTGATCATGTCGGCCAGTGATTTCAGCGGACGCTTGTTGGCACCGGTCATGGCTTTGCCACGACGGCCGTTATCCAGCAGCGAATCCACTGACTCTTGCAACATGCGCTTTTCGTTGCGCACGATAATTTCCGGCGCCTTCAATTCCAGCAAACGCTTCAAACGATTGTTGCGGTTGATCACGCGACGATATAAATCGTTCAGGTCAGATGTCGCAAAACGACCGCCATCCAGCGGCACCAGCGGACGCAATTCCGGCGGCAGCACTGGCAACACCAGCATTACCATCCACTCCGGCTTGATACCGGACACCAGGAACGCCTCTAAAATTTTGAGGCGCTTGGCATATTTTTTGATCTTGGTTTCGGAACTGGTGGCTTCCAGTTCGGCGCGCAGCTTTTCCACTTCGGCCGGCACGTCCAACGCGCGCAACAGCGAGCGCACGCCTTCCGCGCCCGTCACGGCGGAGAACTCATCGCCATATTCTTCCAGCTTGGCCAGGTAGTCATCCTCGGACAGCAACTGCCCGCGGTTCAATGGCGTCATGCCAGGTTCGGTTACGACATAGGCTTCAAAATACAGCACGCGCTCGATGTCGCGCAGCGTCATATCCAACACCATACCCAGACGCGACGGCAATGATTTCAGGAACCAGATATGCGCTACCGGGCTGGCCAGTTCGATATGGCCCATGCGCTCGCGGCGAACTTTGGACAGCGTGACTTCCACGCCGCATTTTTCGCAGATCACACCGCGATGCTTGAGGCGCTTATACTTGCCGCACAGGCACTCATAGTCCTTGGTCGGGCCGAAAATCTTGGCGCAGAACAATCCATCGCGCTCCGGTTTGAACGTACGGTAGTTGATGGTCTCCGGCTTCTTCACTTCGCCATACGACCACGACCGGATTTTCTCCGGCGAAGCCAATCCAATCTTGATCGCGTCGAATTCTTCTTTTTGCGTGACCTGCCGGAATAAATCGAGTAGTGCTTTCATGTGTGACTCCTTAATTAGGACCGAGGATCGGGGATCGAGGATCGAGGGGGGTTAACTCCATCCTCGATCCTCAATCCTCAATCCTGTTTTTTAGTGCCTTTCCAGATCGATATCAATGCCCAGAGAACGAATTTCCTTGGTCAACACGTTGAATGATTCCGGCATGCCGGCATCAATCTTGTGGTCGCCCTTGACGATGCTTTCGTAAATTTTGGTACGACCGGATACGTCGTCCGATTTGACGGTCAGCATTTCCTGCAGCGTATATGCCGCACCGTAGGCTTCCAGTGCCCATACCTCCATTTCACCAAAACGCTGGCCACCGAACTGTGCTTTACCGCCCAATGGCTGCTGGGTGACCAAGCTGTACGGTCCGGTAGAACGCGCGTGCATCTTGTCATCCACCAGGTGATGCAATTTCAGCACGTGCATATAGCCCACTGTGACCGGGCGATCAAAGGCCACGCCAGTGCGCCCATCGTGCAACTGAATCTGCCCGGAACGCGGCAAGTCTGCCAGCTCCAGCATATTCTTGATTTCTTCTTCGTTGGCACCGTCAAATACCGGCGTGGCGAATGGCACACCGCTTTTCAGGTTGCGGCACAATTCCAGCACATCCTCATCGCTGAAAGCCGCGACTTCTGCTGCTTGCTCGTGCTTGTATATCTGGCCCAGGAAAGTGCGGATTTTGGCAATCTTGGCATCGGCTTCCAGCATTTTGCCTATCTTCTGCCCCAGGCCTTTGGCGGCCCAACCCAGATGCACTTCCAGTACCTGGCCGACGTTCATACGTGACGGCACACCCAGCGGGTTCAGCACGATATCAACCGGCGTGCCATCGGCCATGTAAGGCATGTCTTCCACCGGCACAATGCGCGACACCACACCCTTGTTGCCGTGGCGACCGGCCATCTTGTCGCCGGGCTGCAGGCGGCGCTTGACCGCCACATATACCTTGACCATTTTCTGCACACCGGCCTGCAGTTCATCGCCTTGGGTCAGTTTGCGTTTTTTCAGTTCGAATGCCGCATCGAATTCCTGGCGTTTTTGCGCCAGGCTTTCCTTGACCTGCTCCAATTGCGTTGCGGCATCATCATTACCGAGACGAATGTCGAACCACTGGTGATGCTCCAGACCGGCCAGATATTCCTTGGTTAATTTGGTGCCTTTGGCCAGTTTCTTGGGTCCGCCGTTAGCAGTCTTGCCGATCAGCAATTTGCTCAGCCGGTTGAACACGTCCACTTCGACAATGCGCATCTGGTCACCCAGGTCTTTTTTGTAGCGGTTCAGCTCATCATCAATAATTTGCTGCGCGCGCGCGTCGCGTTGCAATCCTTCGCGGGTAAATACCTGCACGTCTATCACGGTGCCGGAAATACCGGCTTGCACGCGCAAGCTGGTGTCTTTTACGTCGGATGCTTTTTCACCAAAAATGGCGCGCAGCAATTTTTCTTCCGGCGTCAGCTGGGTTTCACCTTTCGGGGTAACCTTGCCCACCAGCACATCGCCGACTACGACTTCCGCGCCAATGTGCACAATGCCGCAGTCATCCAGCCGCGCCATTTGCCCTTCGGACAAGTTTGGAATATCACGCGTGATTTCTTCGGCACCCAGTTTGGTATCGCGCGCGACGACGGTCAGCTCTTCGATATGAATCGATGTAAACCGGTCCTCGGCCACGACGCGCTCGGAAATCAGGATGGAGTCTTCATAGTTGTAACCATTCCACGGCATGAAGGCCACCAGCATGTTCTGCCCCAATGCCAGCTCGCCCATGTCGGTTGATGCGCCATCGGCAATCACGTCGCCGCTGGCAATCAGGTCACCCATCTTGACCAGCGGGCGCTGGTTGATATTGGTGTTCTGGTTGGATCGGGTGTACTTGGTCAGGTTGTATATATCTACGCCCACTTCACCGGCTGTGGTTTCATCGTCGTTGACGCGCACCACGATACGGCCGGCATCCACGTAATCCACTCGCCCACCACGCCAGGCTTGCACGGTGGTGCCGGAGTCTACCGCCACGGTGCGCTCAATGCCGGTACCGACCAGCGCCTTTTCAGCGCGCAAGCACGGCACTGCCTGGCGCTGCATGTTGGCGCCCATCAACGCACGGTTCGCGTCATCGTGCTCCAGGAACGGAATCAATGCCGCTGCCACCGATACGACCTGGGCCGGAGCAACGTCCATGTACTCAATGTTGTCCGGTTCAGCCAGTACGAATTCGTTGTGCTGGCGCGATGAGATTACGTCGTTGGTAAATTTGCCCTTGTTGTCCAGCTCGGCATTGGCCTGCGCGATGGTGAATTTTCCTTCTTCAATCGCCGACAAATATTGCACGGCATCGGTGGCCTTGCCCTTGGCTACATGGCGGTAGGGCGTTTCGATGAATCCGTAATTATTGATACGCGCATACAACGCCAGCGAATTGATCAGGCCGATGTTGGGTCCTTCCGGCGTTTCAATCGGACACAGGCGGCCGTAATGGGTAGGATGCACGTCGCGCACTTCGAACCCGGCACGCTCGCGTGTCAGACCGCCCGGACCCAGCGCGGAAATGCGGCGCTTGTGCGTCACTTCGGACAACGGATTGGTCTGATCCATAAATTGCGACAGCTGGCTGGAGCCGAAAAATTCCTTGACCGCTGCCGAAATCGGTTTGGCATTGATCAGGTCATGCGGCATCAAGTTGTCCGCTTCGGCCTGGCCCAAGCGTTCTTTCACGGCGCGCTCAACGCGAGCCAATCCGGTGCGGAACTGGTTCTCAGCCAGCTCGCCCACCGCGCGCACACGGCGATTGCCCAAATGGTCAATATCGTCAATCTCGCCACGGCCATTGCGCAACTCAACCAATATTTTTATTACCGCAACGATATCTTCATTGGAAAGTATCACCGGGCCATCGAGCTGGTCGGAACCGATGCGCCGGTTAAATTTCATCCGGCCAACTGCTGACAGGTTGTAGCGCTCCTCGGAAAAGAACAGGCCCTTGAACAGGTTTTCCACGGCATCTTCAGTCGGAGGCTCACCGGGACGTATCATCCGGTAGATCGCCACGCGCGCAGTCCACTGGTCGGTGGTCTCATCGGCACGCAAGGTCTGCGAAATAAAGCCGCCTTGATCCAGGTCGTTGGTGTACAGCGTGTTAATTTTGCTGACCCCGGCTGCTTTCAGTTTCTCCAGCAACAGGTCGGTAATTTCGTCGTTGGCATTGGCGATAATTTCGCCGCTGTCCTTGTCCACGACGTTATGCGCCAGCGCGCGTCCCAGCAGGAAGTCATCCCCTACCGTCAGTTTGTCTATGCCAGCTTCATGCATTTCGCGGATATGGCGCACGGTAATGCGCTTGCCGTTGGCCACAATGACCTTGCCGCCCTTGGTGGTGATATCGAAACGCGCGGTTTCGCCGCGCAAGCGCTCGGGAACCACCTCGAACTGAATACCTTTTTTGCCCAGCAGGAAAGTATCAAATTCAAAAAATGCGGCCAGAATCTGTTCCGGCGTATAACCCAGCGATTTCAGCAGTATCGTGACCGGCATCTTGCGCCTGCGGTCAATGCGGAAATAAACATAGTCCTTGGCATCGAATTCAAAATCCAGCCACGAGCCGCGATAGGGAATGATGCGCGCCGAAAACAGCAGCTTGCCGGAACTGTGCGTCTTGCCGCGGTCATGCTCGAAAAATACGCCAGGCGAGCGGTGCAGCTGCGATACGATCACGCGCTCGGTTCCGTTAATCACAAACGAGCCGGTGTGTGTCATCAGCGGGATTTCGCCCATGTACACTTCCTGCTCTTTGACTTCTTTGACTACGCTGGGCTTGGATACTTCCTTGTCGAACAAGGTCAGCCGCACGCGCGCGCGTATCGGCGAAGCATAGGTCAAGCCGCGCTGGCGGCATTCCTTGACATCGAACGGGGGCATACCCAGGTTGTAGCTAACGAAATCGAGGCGCGCATATTTGTTATGGCTCTCGATCGGGAAAATGGAATGAAATGCTGCCTGCAGGCCATTGTTGATGCGCTGCTCAGGCGGCAGTTCAGCTTGCAGAAACGCGCTGTAAGATTCCAGCTGCGTGGAAAGCAAGAAAGGTATTGGCAAGGCACCAGTGCGCTTTGCAAAGCTTTTACGGATACGTTTTTTTTCAGTAAAAGAATAACTCATGACATCTCCACGACAAGGAAAACGAAGTTAACAAAGTTAACGGAGTTTCAGAGCAGGCTAACCCTCAGGTATGCCGGAGCTAAAACAAATTTACGAAGTTCAAGGCAGCATTTACACTGCCTTTTTAAAGCGGCAAAAGGCTGACGGCTTCCCGTCAGCCTTTTGCCACGCAAAACGATTACTTGATTTCAGCAGTCGCGCCAGCTTCGACCAATTGCTTCATGATGCCGTCCGCATCGGCCTTGTTGACGCCTTCCTTAACAGCCTTGGGCGCGCCGTCGACCAGGTCTTTGGCTTCTTTCAAGCCCAAGCCGGTAATGGTGCGCACTACCTTGATCACGTTAACCTTGCTGGCGCCAGCATTGGTCAGCATCACGGTAAATTCAGTCTGTTCTGCAGCTGCAGCAGCCCCGCCACCGCCGCCACCCGCTGGCGCAGCGACTGCAACAGCAGCAGCCGATACGCCAAATTTTTCTTCCATGTCCTTGATCAGTGAAGACAGTTCAAGCACGGTCATTTCCGCGATTGCGTCCAGAATGTCAATTTTGTTTGCAGCCATGTTGCTCTCCTAAATATTTAATTCAAAAAGTTGGGTAGTTGTGTCAAGCAGCAGCCGTAGCCGCTTCTTTCTGGTCGCGAATCGCAGCCAGCGTGCGCACAAAGGTGCCAGTCGTAGCATTCATCGTGGCCATCAAGCGCGCGATCAGTTCGTTGCGGCTTGGTGTGGCAGCCAGTACTTTGACCTGGTCCACCGACATCACGGAACCCGCCATCGAACCGGCTTTGATCACCAGCTTGTCGTTGGTCTTGGCAAAGTCATGCACCACTTTGGCAGCGGCAATTGCGTCGGCACTGATGCTGTACACCAGCGGACCGACCATTTTTTCTGCCAATGACTCGAACGGCGTACCTTGTACCGCGCGCCGTGCCAGCGTGTTTTTCAACACGCGGAAATACACGCCCGAGGTGCGTGCGTTGGCACGCAAGCGGGTGATATCGGCCACTTCCATACCGCGATATTCAGCCAGCACGATGGTCTGTGCCTGCGCCACTTGCGCGCTGACTTCAGCCACTACCGCCTGCTTTTGTTGCAGATTAAGACTCAATGTCTTGCTCCTTTAAACCGGAATACAACGGCAAGCCCTGCATTCCATTATTAACAACCATGTCCATAAGTCAGGAAAGACAACACAACTCCTGCTTGCGGGCACACCATCTGCGTTGGGGTCAGAAGACAGAGGACAGAGGACAGAAGACAGAACATCTTCCCACGACCATCAACTTTCTACCGAGATTAAGCTCTTATCGAGCCCCTACGGTCTTTGATAATCTGCCCATATTGCAGCAGTTCAAAGCTTGTTTACATAGCGGCATAAATCTACTACGCGATCCGGAGGCGGGGTCGGGCGGTGCTCGCGATCCTCATGTACTTTGAGTACATTCCGGTCGCTGTGCTCCGGCCTCCCCCACCTCCAAACCGCTCGCTACGATTTCTGTCGCTATGTATAGCGGCTTGGCATTTTCTGCCAAGCTGCAAATTCAAATAAATTAGCCAGCCAAACTGGTTTGTTCGATTTTGATGCCCACGCCCATTGTGCTGGACACCGATACCTTCTTCAGGAATATTCCCTTGGCGGCAGCGGGCCGGGCTTTGTTCAATGCTTCAATCAAGGCCAGCATATTTTCACGCAACGCTTCCGGCGCGAATGAAGCGCGGCCTATCGTGCATTGCACGATACCGTTTTTGTCGGTGCGATATTGCACTTGACCGGCCTTGGCGTTTTTCACCGCGCCAGCTACGTCTGCTGCAACGGTGCCGACCTTGGGGTTAGGCATCAAGCCGCGCGGACCCAGAATCTGGCCCAACTGACCCACGATACGCATCGCATCCGGCGACGCAATCACCACATCAAAATCCATCTTGCCGGCCTTGATGCTTTCGGCCAGGTCTTCAAAACCCACGATATCGGCGCCGGCAGCCTTGGCTTCTTCTG
This sequence comes from Gallionellaceae bacterium, assembly GCA_031400735.1. Lineage (GTDB taxonomy): Bacteria > Pseudomonadota > Gammaproteobacteria > Burkholderiales > Gallionellaceae > Nitrotoga. The sequence continues at coordinate 2,208 of JANNQM010000111.1, read as the reverse complement.
CCTTGGCGCCTTGTGCGAATACTGCAACGCGCACCGTTTTCCCGGTGCCTTTGGGCAGCACGACTGAACCGCGGATTAATTGATCCGATTTTTTCGCATCTATGCCCAGGTTGACCGCGATATCGATTGATTCATCAAACTTGGCTTTGGCGCTTTCCTTGACCAGCTTTAGCGCTTCATCCAATGCGTACAATTTATTGCGATCTATCTTGGCGGCCAGCGCCTTATAGCGTTTGGAAATATGTCCCATGTCAGATACCCTCCACAACGATGCCCATACTACGCGCGCTGCCAGCAATGGTGCGCACCGCAGCGTCCATGTCAGCGGCGGTCAGGTCCGGCATTTTGGTGGTAGCAATCGCTTCCGCTTGCTTGCGCGTCAGCTTGCCGACTTTGTCACTGTGCGGTGTTTTGCTGCCCTTCTGCACACCGGCCGCCTTCTTGATCAGAATGGTCGCCGGCGGGGTCTTCATGATGAAGGTGAAGCTCTTGTCGGCAAACGCGGTAATCACCACCGGAATCGGCAGGCCGGGCTCCATGCCTTGTGTCTGGGCATTAAACGCCTTGCAGAATTCCATGATATTCAAACCACGCTGACCGAGCGCCGGGCCGATAGGCGGGCTGGGATTTGCTTTGCCCGCAGGCACTTGCAGCTTGATAAAACCAATAATTTTCTTTGCCACGTTATTGCTCCTTACTCTAGTGGGTTAAACGCATATCGCAATTGCTTCGATACGCTCCCCGTTAAATACAATACAACCTAACCACTCAGTCCTAAGTCCTCAGACCTCAGTCCTGTTTTTAAGCCTTTTCCACCTGCCCAAATTCCAGCTCCACCGGTGTCGAGCGACCAAAAATGGTCACCGCCACGCGCAGCTTGTTTTTGTCGTAATTAACATTTTCCACCGAGCCATGAAAGTCAGTGAACGGACCTTCCTTGACGCGCACGGCTTCCCCTACCTCGAACAGCACTTTGGGCCTTGGCTTCTCTACCCCGGCCTGCATTTGCTGCATAATGTTCTGCACTTCTTTTGCACTAATCGGTGTGGGCTTCATCGCCGAACCACCTAAAAAACCAGTAACCTTGGGCGTGCTCTTGACCAGATGCCAGCTCTCATCGGTCATTTCCATTTCCACCAGCACATAGCCGGGGAAAAACTTGCGCTCGCTGATGCTCTTTTGCCCCGACTTCAGTTCCACGACCTCTTCTACCGGAACCAGTATCTGGCCGAATTGATCCTGCAGGCCTCCACGGGTAATACGTTCCAGCAGTGCACGTTGCACGCTTTTTTCGAATTGCGAATATGTATGCACCACATACCAATGTTTGGACATCAATCGCGCCCCATCAGCTTGTTAACTACCATCAGCAGGCTGGCATCAACTGCCCACAAGAACAGCGCCATGATCACCGCAAACAACAGCACGACCGCTGTAGTCTGGATTGTTTCCTTGCGCGTCGGCCATACTACGCGTTTCGCCTCTTCCACTGATTCCTGGCTGAATGCGAAAAAAACCTTGCCCGGCGCAGTAGTCCACAGCACTCCAGCCGCCGCCACAAACCCCAGCAATATCGACGCGAGCCTGACTACTGCAGCGCTGTCGCTCAGCGCGTAATACCCAACAATGCCCGCTATAACGAGCAGGAACACAATACTTAATTTAATTTTATCCGCCATGCTCAATCTGTCCGTTCTAAACTCTGATAATTAACTGGCAGGCCAGGAGGGTTTCGAACCCCCAACCCTCGGTTTTGGAGACCGATACTCTACCAATTGAGCTACTGGCCTAATAAATCAGGATACGGGATGCCGGATACAGGAAGCAAAAGCGGGGTTCGTATCCCGCATCCCGAATCCCGCATCCTGCCCTGTTACTCAATCACCTTAGCCACCACCCCAGCGCCAACAGTCCGACCGCCTTCGCGTATCGCGAAGCGCAGGCCTTCTTCCATCGCCACTGGAGCGATGAGGGCTACGGTAACCGAGACGTTGTCGCCGGGCATGACCATTTCAGTACCGGCGGGCAACTCGACCGCACCGGTAACGTCGGTGGTGCGGAAGTAGAATTGCGGACGGTAGCCCTGGAAGAACGGGGTATGACGGCCGCCTTCGTCTTTGCTCAGCACGTAGATTTCGGCGGTGAATTTGGTGTGTGGCTTGATCGAGCCGGGTTTGCACAGGACTTGGCCGCGTTCGACTTCTTCAC
>JANNQM010000110.1:0-5555 GCA_031400735.1 Gallionellaceae bacterium | reverse complement strand
GAAACCGGCAGCCCGGTTGCCCCTGAGCACGCCTGCGCCTGAGATGGGCGCGACCGCGATTTTCATAGCGGTCGAGAGCTTCGCCGTTCGGTGGAGCCATCCCGAAGAGAGCCCCGCGGCCTAACCCCGCAGCGGCAACCCAAACACCAAGAGGCGACGGACTTAGGTCCGCCGCCTCGGTTCGTTTCTGGAGGGCGCTATGGCCGGATTCAAGGGTAGTCATACCCAGGGCGAAGCGACCGTCGCTTCCTGCGTGGTTTTCACGCCCGAAGGCGCCCTGAAATCCGATTATCGCCGTTTCAACATCGATGGCATCGAGCCGGGCGACGACTACGCGGCCATGACCCAGGCGCTGACGCACCGCTACCGGCGGCTGCGGGACGAGCAGGGCGACGGGGCGGGACGCTTTCCGGACTTGCTGCTCATTGACGGCGGAAAAGGGCAACTGGGTGTTGCCGAGTCGGTCCTGAACGAGTTGGGGGTGGAGGACGTGCGCCTGGTGGGCGTCGCCAAGGGCGAGGAGCGAAAACCCGGCAGGGAACGGCTTTTCTTGTCCGGGCAGGAGGCCCCCACTATACTGCCGGCGGATTCGCTGGCGCTGCTTCTAATCCAGCAGATTCGCGATGAGGCACACCGTTTTGCCATCACCGGCCACCGCCAGCGGCGCGCTAAAGCGCGCACTGCCTCGGTGCTGGAGGAGATACCCGGAATCGGGGACCGACGCCGTCAGGCACTTCTCAGACATCTCGGGGGCTTGCAGGAGGTGGTGCGTGCCGGGGTGGACGACTTGGCGCGTGTGCCCGGCATCAGCCCGGCCCTGGCGCGCAAGATTTATACGACTTTTCACGAGGGCGAGACCTGAACGTGTTGTGGAATGCCCCCAATCTGCTCACCCTGCTGCGGATAGTCCTGATCCCGGTGTTTATTGCCGCCTATTACCTGCCGTTCCATTGGGCACCACTGCTTGCCACGGTACTGTTCGTGCTGGCGGCGCTCACGGACTGGCTGGATGGTTACCTGGCGCGCCGTCTGAATCAATCTTCACCGTTCGGCGCTTTTCTGGATCCAGTGGCTGACAAGCTTATGGTGGCGAGCGCTCTGGTGCTGCTTACCGCGGACTCCAGAATTGAAAACATGGTGCTGGATCATCGCCTGTTCACCATTGTGGTTCTGATTATCATCGGGCGCGAAGTGACCGTGTCCGCGCTGCGCGAATGGATGGCTGAACTGGGTGAGCGGACGAGGGTGGCGGTTTCGTTTCTGGGAAAGTTCAAGACCATCGGACAAATGGTCGCGATCCCCTTTCTGCTGTACCGTGAGCCGCTGTTCGGTCTTCCGGTGTTTCGGATTGGCGAACTGCTCCTGTACCTGGCTGCCGGGCTCACACTCTGGTCAATGGTAATCTACCTGCGCGCCGCCTGGCCGAGCCTGACAAGGCCCAGGCGCGGCTGACGCAGCGGCTTGACAGTCCTCAGTCGCAGCTTAAAATGTCGCCTTCTTACGCGGGAATAGCTCAGTTGGTAGAGCGCAACCTTGCCAAGGTTGAGGTCGGGAGTTCGAGCCTCCTTTCCCGCTCCAGATCCACGGGGAGGCGTTTGGCCTCCCTTTTTTTATCTTGATACGGCTGGGTGGCAGAGTGGTCATGCAGCGGCCTGCAAAGCCGTGTACGCCGGTTCGATTCCGACCCCAGCCTCCACTTTACGCTCCCCGATCGCGCCCGAGTGGCGGAATTGGTAGACGCAAGGGACTTAAAATCCCTCGACCGCAAGGTCATGCCGGTTCGATTCCGGCCTCGGGCACCACAATCTGTATTTTTTAACGTCAGGCGGCGACGGATGAGGCGCCAGGTACTGTCTTGCCGACGGACCTCAGCTCTGCATTTTTGAGCAGCAGTGCCGTCTGACTAAAACCCGCTTTGCTGGCCGCCTCGATGGCAGTCATACCGCTGCCATCCCGGGCTGTTACATCCGCACCGTTATCCAGTAGGAGTTTTACAACCAAGGCCTGTCCGGTTGACGCTGCCACAACCAATGGCAGCTGGCCTTTTTCATCCTTGAAATTCGGATTGATACCGGCGCTGATAAGCGAATAGACCATTGACGCATGACCCTTGGATGACGCATGGCAAAGCGTGCGCGAGCCATGCGTGCTGTTGATCTGGGCGATGGGTTTGACGCCTTTCGGCAGTTTGATGACGAAGTTGACAAGGGATGTACCTACCATTGCCAGCAGCGCAAACAACATAATTTGCGGATCAACACCGAGTTCTTTGGCGAGCTCTTGTGGCATGTTGGCGCCAACGGCCAGGATGGCAATCACCAACACAAGCGTGAATTTCAGGTATCGCACCAGCGACACCGCAACCACCGCAACCAGACCAATCAGAAGGTAAGTCTGGTTCAAACCAATCGTCGCCACGAATGACTCAGGCAGGTTGGCACCGATACTCATGAGTGTTACCAGGCCCACCAGTGCTATGTCTTTGGTTACGCCTGAGATTTTAAAAATATTGGCCGTGTTGCTCACATGTTTCTCCATTAATCATGCACCGCTCATGCGGTATTCACGCAACTATTTTAATTCTAATAGCAGCAGTCTTTGTATAGCGCCATTCATCTGTAATTTGGTATTTGTATGCAAAAACTGTGCAAATACTGTGGTCAGTAGACATATAAGCAGCAAACATATTAATTTAACATAATATACATTATGCGAAGTATAAGTTATGCCAGACTGCTGCCCGCGGGATGTGCATTTTGAAAAAGGGTAAAGAAATTCTCGCTTGTCGAGCGTGCAAGTTCATCAAAGGATACACCGCGTAATTTGGCCAATTCCTCTGCCACGTATCGGACAAACGCCGGTTCGTTGGTTTTTCCGCGATACGGGGCCGGTGCGAGATAAGGGGCATCGGTTTCAATCAGTAATCGATCCGCGGGGACCTTGGCGGCGACAGCGCGCAGCGATTCGGCATTTCGGAAGGTGACTATCCCCGAAAATGAAATATAAAAGCCCAAATCGAGTGCGGAACGGGCGGTTTCCCAGCCTTCCGTGAAGCAATGCATGACACCACCCACCGATTTCGCCCCCTCCTCCTGCAGCACCCGTATCGTATCTGCGGCCGCCTCACGCGTATGGATGATCAGTGGCTTGCGGGTGACACAGGCAGCACGGATGTGACGGCGAAAGCGGTCCTGTTGCCAGGTCATGTCACCCTTGATGCGGTAGTAGTCGAGGCCGGTTTCGCCAATCGCGACCACGCGCGGGTCGTTCGCCAGCTGCACGAGTTCATCCACCGATGGGTCATGGCCCTTTTGTTCATCGGGATGGACGCCCACGGAAGCGAAGATATTTGGGTATTCGTGTGCCAGGGCCAACACTTCCGGGAGCTTTTCGATGGTCACAGCCACGCACAGCATATGCCCGACCCCATTCTCGCGGGCGTTCTGCAGGACCTGAGAGAGATTATTACGGAGGTGCTCGAAGTTGAGGTGGCAGTGGGAATCGGTAAGGGAGGCCGCCATCACATCGTGTGCGTGGGTTTGTCGGAAGTGAGTTGGCCGGCCAGCAGCGCCTCAATCTTGTTGCGTGCGGAGCCTGAGTCTTTTTCACTGAATTGGATACCAACCCCGGCAGCGCGGTTACCCTGAGCGCCGGGTGGAGTCACCCAGACGACATGTCCGGCGACCGGGATCTTTTCCTTGTTGTCCATGAGTGTGAGCAACATGAACACCTCGTCACCCAGCTTGTAAGTTTTTGTGCTGGGAACAAATATGCCGCCGCCCTTCACATAAGGCATATAAGAAGCATACAGGGCATTCTTGTCTTTGATGGTCAGCGAGAGGACGCCGGGACGGACGGGTTTGATTTTGTCGTTCATGCGTTCAGCGGCGGCAGAGTTCAGTCCAGCGAATCAACATGTCTTCGAGCAGTAGCTGCTCATCCAGGGGGCCACCCAGTAGAGATCGGCCCCGGGCTACGCCTTCAGAGAATTCGAACAATTGCTTCAAGTCTAATCGCTTTTCCGCGGCTTGCAAACGTGCGCCCAGATCCGGGTTATGGAGACGTGCCGAGCCGGCCTGCATGGCAGTGACAATCAGGTCGCTGAGCCAGCCCTGCAGCCACAGCAGGCAGCGCTCGGCCCCGAACGGCTTCCAGCGCGCGGCACAGCTCAGAGGGTCGCCCTGTCCGCTGGCAAGCTTTTCCATGTCGTCAAGAAGTGCCGTGCGCTGGTCGAGAAAACCGTTCTCTGCCAGAGTGAGTGCCGCAAGCGGAGCACCACCTGCAAGTTCAAGCAACAACCCGGCGTTCGCGCCAGACAAGCCCTGTGTCTGTAGCCAGGCAAGTGCGTCCTGCGCTGGCGGAATCCGGAATTCCATATGTGCACAGCGACTGCGAATGGTGGCTGGCAGCCTTGCCGGGCGATCCGCCACCAGTATCAGGTAACTGTCCGGAGGCGGTTCCTCAAGCAGCTTGAGAAGGCTGTTGGCGGCATTCACGTTCATGCTGTCCGCCGGGCTGAGCAACATCACCGTGCACGCGCCAATCTGCGGGCGAGTATGTGCGGCTTCGATCAGCGAGCGGATCTGATCGATGCGGATCGCGGTGCTGTCCTTGCTTTCCTTGCTCTTTTCGGCAGGCGGGTAGCGCAGTGCATAGCGCGCGATTAATGTGCTGGATGATTTATAGACCGCCTCCGGCTGGACGACGTGCAGATCCGGGTGACTTCCGGCGGTGAATAGCCGACAACCCTGGCAGTGACCGCAGGGTTTGCCGTCTGCAGTAGGTTTGGCGCAAAGCAGATGCTGTGCCAGCCATGTGGCAAAGACATTCTTGCCCGTGCCCTTCTGGCCGGCGAACAACAGGGCATGCGGCAGTCGTTGGCGATCACGCAGGAAAGCAGCTGCCTTCGCTTCGTTCCAGGGGTGCAAGGTCGACGCATCCGGCGCACTCATCGCAGAATTTCCTCGAGTGCGCAGCGCAGCTGCGCCTGCACTTGTGGAATGTCGCACGCGGCATCGATCACGCGGATGCGCTGCGGTTCGCTCGCTGCAGCCGCCAGATAGCGGTTGCGCACACGTTCGAAGAAATCGATTTTCTCGCGCTCGAATCGGTCGGGCGCGCTGCGCTGGCCGGCGCGTCCCAGCCCCTGCTCCACCGGGATGTCGAGCAGCAAGGTGAGGTCCGGGTGCAGGCCTTGCTGGACCCAGTCTTCCAGGATGCGGATGCGCGCCTCGGGAACACCGCGCCCGCCGCCCTGGTAGGCATAGGTGGCGTCGGTGAAACGGTCACACGCCACGCACGCGCCAGCGGCGAGCGCCGGACGGATCACGCGCGCCAAGTGCTCGGCGCGCGCGGCGAACATCAGCAGCAGCTCGGTGTCGACATCCATGCTCTCCCGGCCATGCAGCAGCAATTCACGAATTTTTTCACCCAGCGGTGTGCCGCCCGGTTCGCGCGTGACCAGCACGCGCCTGCCGGCCTGTTCCAGGAATTCACGCACGAATGCAAGGCTGGTGCTTTTCCCGGCACCCTCCCCGCCTTCGAGCGTGATGAAC
>JANNQM010000109.1:0-2793 GCA_031400735.1 Gallionellaceae bacterium | reverse complement strand
TGCCCGCGAACAGAAAGAGCATCGCGGGCAGGGCCCGCTCCTACCTGTGTGCTAAAAATTTTCGGACATATGGAAGAATTAGATGCGCTCCCTTTAACTTGCTAGACTATCAGCAGACAATAACCCAGGAGTGAACCCGCCATGCAAAAACTCTACTACGTCCCCGGCACCTGTGCGCTGTGCCCGCATATTGTCCTGCATGAGGCCGGTATCAGTTTCACTGCCGAGAAAGTAAACCCCAAGGACAAAACCACCGAAAGCGGCCAGGACTATAACGCCATCAACCCCAAAGGCTACGTGCCCGCTCTGGTGATGAACAACGGCGGCCTGCTGACCGAGGTCGCGGTGATCGTGCAATACATCGCCGATCTCGTCCCCGGCAAAAAACTGGCGCCGCTGGCCGGCACGCTGGAACGTTATCACCTGCAGGAATGGCTGAACTTTGTTTCAAGCGAAATCCACAAGAGCTTCAGTCCGCTGTTCAACCCCAAGATGCCGGAAGAGGCCAAGACCATATTCAAGGAGCGCCTGGCCGGCAGGCTCAACATCGCCGCCCAAGCGCTCGCGGGCAAGGACTACCTGATGGGAAAAACCTTTACCGTGGCAGATGCCTACCTGTACACCGTGCTGAGATGGTCGCCGCGCATGAATGTGGATCTTTCGCCGTGGCCTGTGTTGCAGACCTACATGGAGCGCATCGCCGCGCGCCCGGCGGTGAAAGCCGCGATGGCGGAAGAGGGGCTGTAGGTTTCAATAAAAACGGGGTCTACCCCAGATTGTTAACATCCATCCCCCTCTCCCCTTGCGGGAGAGGGGAGCTGAGAACCGGCGAGAGTTTTTTCGCCGCCGTGTTCCACCACTTCAGCAACCGAACATTGATAGTCAAGTATAAGTCAAGTTATGTGTCAAGCTGCCTCAACTCTCTTTGGCATGAGTGTTCAAACGTGGTCAATCCCGGGTTATCCGACAATCGGTGACAATTTGTCACCGCTTCGCTGCCTTTCTTGTCCAGCCGCTTCATGCTCTCCAAAAAAATGGCTGGCTGGGTTGCATTTATTTTCTCCCTAATTTTTTCCTGGCTGGCGGCAAATAGTTTTCTTTGCTGACCACTGGCTTACCACTCTTGGCTTCCAGCGCCTTGCGCGCATTGCCCGCCACTGCACCGCCTTCTTTCGCGGCCTTGCGATTATCTACAAAACCCTGTGCATCCTTGCGGCGCGCGATTTCCGTGGTGCCTGCCTCGCCCAGCATGGTAAATATCAATTCCAGATCGGTCATGTGGTCGCGCAGGTTGTTGCCGGTCTTCACTTTATCCAGCCCCTTGAGACGGCTGTGCACATCGGGTGTCACGCCAAAGGTTGCGCGGGCAATTTCGGCAGTGAGTATGGAATATTCCTTGCCTTCCTGCACCCCGCGCTGCTTCCACTCATCAGTCAGCTCGCCACGAATCGAAATCGAGCGCAGCCGCTTCTCGATCCATGCCTGTGGATAGCCCTTGGCCTGATACAGCTCGCGCGCGCGGGCACCGGCCAGTTCCGGATTCTCGATCTCCTTCACCCGCTCATAACCGACCTGCGCCAGCCAGCGCTTGAAAGGTTCTGCCTTGGGTGAGGGGATGGTCTGGATAATGCGGAATAAACCTTCGGTATTGGCGCAATCGGTGACACGCTTCTTGCCATCCGGCGCTTCAAGTTTCAACCCGTGACAAAATGTCACGACTTCACTGCCATCCGCACCCAGCCGTTGTTTCAGCTTGCGCCAATAGGCTCCAGCATCAGGACTATCGGACAGGACCCCGCACACATCAATGACAGAAAACCACCACTCCCCGTTATGCCAGGTGCGGCGAATCGCCTTTTCCTGAAAGACCACCAGATGGTTTTCCGGTTGGTCGGGTATCGCGGGGATTTTGCTCATGGTGTTTTCCTCCCTAATTTTTTCTTGGCAGGTACTCGTTCTATATTGCCGGGTATGCACTCGATCTTGAGGTCGCAAATTGCGACCTCATCTTCTATATAAAATAGCTTCATTTCTCTTTCCACGGCGCGAAGCCGATGGGGCGTTTCTTCCCGGGTTCTAGCGGAGTCATAAGTTCGCGGATGGCATCGAATACCGCTTTGAACTGGATGTCGTATTTCTTCTCAAGTAAAGCAAGCTTGCGGGAAAGTTCAGCGTTGGATGCCAGCATCTGCCGCAGGCGCACGAAGGCGCGCATGATTTCGATGTTGACCTGAATGGCACGGTCGCTACGCAGGACGCTGGAGAGCATGGACACACCCTGCTCAGTAAAAGCGTAGGGCGCCGCCCTAATCCCACCCCAACTTGAAATCACAATTTGTGATTTCAAGTTGGCAAACTCCTCGGGATTTAATTGGAACATAAAGTCTTCCGGGAAGCGTTCAATATTGCGCTTGATGGCCTGAACCAGAGCACGTGGCTCAACTTCATACAGTTCAGCCAAGTGCAAACTGAGCATGACCTTCTGCCCACGAATAACGAATATCCGTGATTCAATCTGCTCAACAGACGCAATCAACTTCTTTTCCGCCATTACCCTTCCCCCTTGCGGCATTCTGCGCAATCACCTACGCGCAAAACGACACCCGCATCATAAAGAACGAACGTTCTTTAGTCAATCAACGTGGAAATGGTTTATCTGTTGTAGGAGCGGGCCATGCCCGCGAAAAGATTATCGCGGGCATGGCCCGCTCCTACATCCGGCAGACGGCACAGGAATCACCGCTCCTGATTGAACGCGCGACACAGCATGGGCTGGAATAATGCGCGTCGAGG
>JANNQM010000108.1:0-6667 GCA_031400735.1 Gallionellaceae bacterium | reverse complement strand
GGGGCTGGGGGTGTAGGCGCGGAAACGCAATTAAAATTTCGCTGACTCGTCCCTACGCCGCCTGCGGATGATAGTGCTGAATGCGGGACAACACTTCGCCGAGTTTGTCTTTGGCGATCTCGGTGTCGTAGCGTGCCTGGCCGCGCAGCCAGTAGCCCTCGGTCAATCCGAAGAACTTGCACAGCCGCAAGTCGGTATCTGCTGTTATGGCGCGGTCGCAATGCACGATTTCGTTGATGCGGCGCGGTCATACGCCGATAGCCTTGGCTAACGCATACTGGGTGATACCCATCGGCTGCAAAAAATCTTCCAGCAATACTTCACCGGGGTGTATCGGGGTTGGCTTTTTGGTTGGTTTCATGGTTAAACCTCCTCAGTGATAATCAACAATCTCAACGTCCAGTGCATTGCCATCCTTAAACCGGAAACACACGCGCCATTGGTCGTTGATGCGGATGCTCCATTGGCCTTTGCGGTTGCCTTTCAATGCTTCAAGCCGGTTGCCCGGCGGTATTCGCAAATCTTCGATGTTACCCGCCCAATCCAGTTGCTCTATACATAGCGACATAAACCTACTGCGCGAGCCGGCATCGGGGTCGCGCGGTACTCGGCATCCTCATGTACTTTGTGTACACTCCGGTGCCTGCGCGCCGGGCTCCCCTGATGCCGGCTCGCTCGCTACGATTTCTGTCGCTATGTATAACTTGCGACGCGCGATCCGTTCGATATTGGCGAAGCGTGGCGCACGTTCACGTTTGAACAGGGCTTCGGTGACTTTAGCATTCCAAGGACGCAAGCATTATAAAGTGGTAACGCGTTGCGTTAATGGTGTAAAGAGGCTGCTGGATTCCGGGTCGCGCCCGGAATGACGAGTTTTCCCCGTCTATTATTTAATACGTTTTGTTGCCGCCAGATATGCCGCGCTATCTGCGCGCTTGCCCACGGACAACACCAGCACGACCAGTACGTCGTCTTCAACCATGTACACGAGGCGATAGCCTTGCTTGAGTAGTTTGATTTTGTAGCAACCCGCCAACTCGCGGTGCAGAAGCGCGCCGGGGACATGAGGGTTTTGCAGGCGCTTTGCCAGCAGCGGTTTGAGTACCTGTTTGATGGAGCCGTCCAGCGCTTGCCATTCGCGCCAGGCATCCGGCACGAATTTTAGGCTGTATTTTGCGGCCGCTTTGCGCGCGGCCGGTTTAGAGGTCATCCAGCGTAACCGCTATGGCGCGATCTTTTTGTTTGAGGCGTTCCTTGGCCACGCGCACGAGGTGCAGATCGTCGATCGCATCCAGCATGGCTGCGTAACGGTCGGGGGGCACCATGTAGAACGCGGGCTTGTTGTGGCTGAGCACGGCCACCGCCTGCCCGCCTGATTCCCTGAGCGCTTCATTGGGGTTCTTCTTGAATTCCGTCATGCTGACCGAAAGGTCGGACAGTATCGTTTCCATTGCCATTTTATAGCTCCTTAATTAGCTCATATTACGGAGCTGATTAAGCCAGCGAAAATGCTTTTAGTCAAGTCCCATGGCAGGCAACTTAGGATTGGGCTAGACCGGCTTTCTCATTTTCAGCATCATCAACACCACATAGCAGGCCAACGCCGCCAGGAGATGTTTCAGCGTATGGCCGCTGAAATAACTTTGCGTGTATACGAATACTTGCCGGTCATAGGCTTCCATCAGTTTGGACAGCATATAGCACGCCAGTGCCACAGGCAGCAGCCATTGGTGGGTGTACTTGGGTCGGTACAGCACCATCAAGATCGGCACGATCAGCAACGGCATGCACTGGACCCAGACATAGAAGCGCAAGTCATCGTTCCCGTGCCAATAGATCACGCTGGATAAACCCGCCAGGATCGCGGGCAGCAAAAGTAGTCTGCCCAGCCGCACATCCACATACTCGGCCAGCAGCGCCGCCAGCAATCCCATAAAGGCGATGGTCATGGGCAGCCTGTCCCAGACCAGCGTGTCGTTGTTCGGGTTGAGGTGATACCAGGCAGACCCCGCGCTGATGATCGCCACGCCCGCGAAAAAAATCACCCAGGCCAGCCGGTAGCTCAGTAACAGGCTGCTGCGGCAGTAGCGCAGACCCGCTATGCCGACGAGCAGGAACGGGATATTTGAACCGGGATTTTCCATTAGAAAATTCAACTGGCTTCCCCCTTTGGAAAAGGGGGATCGAGGGGGATTTAATATCCATGCGACGTTTAAATCCCCCCTACCCCCCTTTTTCAAAGGGGGGAATGCTCGATGTAACCAGCAACAACAGGGCGTGCCGCCAGTTGATTGCGAAGGGATGGTTAGGGGGTGGTTTCATGGGGGGAAGGGTGTGGGATGGGGACTGAGGACTGATCATAGACACCAGCGACCGCTTAGCTTCTACCCCCTCCCTAACCCTCCCCCTGCATTGGGGAGGGGATTTAAGACTGAGGCCTGGGGAAAGAAAGTACGCAAGGCTAGGGCAGCAAAGTAATGCGCCTCGCGCCGTTGTAGTTGCGCTGCCAATAATCATCCAGGATATTTACAACGCGAACGATTCCTCTGCCACTGGGGGCATGGATGAAGCGGTTGTTTCCCAGATAGATGCCGACATGTGAAAACTTGCGATGCAGCGTGTTGAAAAAAACCAGGTCGCCGATGCGCAGGTCGTTCGAGCTGACTGATTTTCCTGCATGGCTCATCTCTTCAGTGCTGCGCGGCAAACTGATACCCAGCGCATGACGGTACACATGACCAACATAGCCGCTGCAATCGAATCCGGTAGCCGGTGAATTGCCCCCATATTTGTACGGTACGCCGACCAGGCTCTGGGCATAATCCGTGAGGCTGCTGGCATCGCCATACTTGGCCTGCACATAGGGTTTATCCAGCAAATAGGGCTTATTTGGCGCGCAAGCACTGAGCGCTAAAACGGATAACAGCAGGATGAATCCATCCCACTGCAACGGCCTACCGGCTGCGGCTTGCCTGAGGGTGGTCAGTTTTTTTTGGGTGTCAGACAAGTGTTTATGCCCAACGAAGAATAAGCCCGATAAAAGCTGAAGATGCCGACCAACAATGGGGTACCCCTTGCGGTCCTTGCCAGCGAACAAGCAAAAAATCGCGGGCAGCACCCGCAAGGGGTACGCCGTGGTTGTAAGGGGCTAAAGCCCCAACAACACACGCAGGGCCCGCTCCTACAACACCTGAAGTGGAGAGCTGGCGGTTCGATACCTCACCGCGAACGGTTTGTGGGTTGGGTGAATTTTTATCCTCATGAGACGTTTTTCTTGATTCTTTCCTTGGCTTCTTCCCAACTGGACACTGTTGTCTTGCCAGCATCCAACGCAGCCTCGCGATCTTTTAGTTCTGTTTCATGCCAGGCTGGGGATTCCAGATTTTTTTCGTTGACTATCATGTCCGCCCAAGCATTTCCATCAAATCCAGTTTTTGGGTGAATGAAAGCTGTGCAATGGGAAAATCGGATTTGTTCATCATATTTCCTTTTGGATGTCAGTACCGGTGAGATAAATGTCACTTGCGTTGAACTGATACTTGGACACGATGCTGTTCCATGAGGGTTTTGACCTGTTCCTTGATCGAGGGTGACTGGACAGTTTTGTAGCCTTCAATCTGCATCGAGGTCTGGACAGCTTGGATGATTTTTTTATTCAGGGTGGCGATTATTCGCATCTTGAATATCTCCAAAATTTAACTTGCTGGAAACGCTTCATTTACTGGTGTAATTGGTTAAGAGGCGCGGCAGTCATTACTGTGCACATTGTAGCAAGCACCCTGAAAAACTCAACCATTCTGCGCAGCTATTTCGCGCACTGCATAATGGTTTTGTATGCCGCGTCAAAGCGGTTATCCGCACTCAACGCAGCCAGCCCGGCATCTTTCAGATTGCGCTGCGCTGCCCGCAACAACTGGAGCATCGCGCCGCGTGCAGGCGTGAACGCTTGCAGCCTATTGATGGACAGCAAATTCTGCAGAGTCATATTCGCTTCCTAGCAGGAACAACCTGGGTTTGGATAACACTTCCAGCAACAGAGGTTCTTTGTTTTGCAAACGCAACAGGAACTCACTGTCTGAATACACCACCGGATTAATTTCGCGCTGCAGCAGCTCCTGCGCCGGATACAGCGCCTTCACTACCCCGGCAAAACTTGCCTCACCCACAATCAGCACATCCACATCGCTGCCCGGCGTTTCTGTCCCGCGTGCCAGCGAACCAAACAACAGCGCAAAGCGAATCTGCGGCACCAGATCCCGCAAAGCCTGCTGCAACACGCTCACCGCGCCGCTGGTTTTGCGGAATAACCCCGCCAGCTCTTCAAACACAGGACAGGCACGGTTAGCCTGATACAACACCTGGTTGCCCTGCCGCTCGCGCAGCAACAGCCCCGCCTCCGCCAGCTTGCTCAACTCGCGATGCAGCGTCCCCGCCGTGGTGCCCGTCTGGCGCGCCAGTTCGCGCACATGAAAACGCTGTGCAGGCTGCAACAACAGCAGCTCCAGCACGCGCTGGCGGTATGATCCAAACAGCACACCCAATAATTTATTGTCGTAGCCCATTTGGCTTCGATTGTAGCCTTAATAGCTTCGTTATGGCAATGCCTGAATCCCGCGCAGGCTGCCTGAGCCGAGATCAACCATTTTGTTGACGTCAACAAAATGGTCTGAGACGACGTGATCAGATACTTCACAGGCAGTTTTTGCCTTGTTGATTACAGCAGTAAAATTGCGCCATTCATCGTAGCGTGGTCAACCTACAGCCTGTAGGAGTCAGCCTGCGCAGACAAAAACGTAGGCACACAACCGGTCCAGCGATAATCAGCGGCAGTGCAACAGGACCACCCTCAGTCCTCAACTCCCCCACCCCTCCTCCACCAAACCACTATCCCTGCAATCACTGCGGTCAATCCCACTAGCAGCCATAGCCAATATTTTTTCAGGAAGCCCTCTTCTTGTATTTCCTGCTTCACCGGCGCCACGGTTACTGGCGGTTTGAATTCGTCTGGGGAAACTGCGGGCGCTTCGGGTTCTGCAATGGGCGCCTCTGCAATTACTGGCGCGGGTGACATCATTGGGGGCGGGCTGCGTTTGGCGACTCTTTTTCTTGGCTTCGGTGCAATTGGCTCGGGCGCCGGTGCCGGGGCGAATGAGGATTCTTCTACCACCTCTACTGGCGCGGGAGCGGCGACAGCCTCGGCTTCAGGTTCGGGCTCTGGTGCGGCCGGTTCCTGGACAGTTTCGACCGGGGGCGGTTCGGCGGCGGGGACCGCTTCTGGTTTGGTGGCGCAGGCAGATAAGGTTAATGCTGAAATCAACAGGATGGCAGGCAGTATGGCATTAAGCATTCTTGACATGGCGTTTCCCCCAAACGGTTGATGACAACAGAATCAGGGTGAATCTTCCCACAGATGCCATGGCCCCGGCAAACAATCTGGTGCCGATGGGCCAATGCCAATTGTATAGTGCAGATTATGCTGGTTTTGCGTGCAAACGTATGCCCAGCGCTCGGATCACTTTCCAGATGGTGGCGAATTCCGGGTTGCCTTCGGCGGAGAGTGCTTTGTACAGGCTTTCACGCGCCAAGCCGGTATCGCGCGCAAGCTGCGTCATGCCTTTGGCGCGCGCGATGGTGCCGAGCGCTTGCGCGATAAAAACAGGATCATCGCCTGCTTCTTCGATGCATGCTTCAAGGTAGGCCGCCACGTCCTCTTCAGTTTTGAGATATTCGGCAGTATCGTAAGGGGCGATACCCAGTTTTTTAATTGCAGATTTCTTGATCATGTTTTACTCCTTCAGGATGCGAGCCATTTCAAGCGCCCGCTCAATATCGCGGTTTTGGCTGCGTTTATCGCCGCCGCATAACAACAAAACTATCGTCGCGCCCACACGGGTAAAGTACACCCGGTAGCCTGCCCCGACGTGGATGCGCATTTCGCTCACGCCTTCACCCACTGGCTTGGCATCACCGGCGTTGCCCTGTGCCAAACGGTCAATGCGTACTTGTACGCTAGACTTCGCCAGACGGTCTTTCAGGCTATCCAGCCAATTATTAAATTCAGCAGTACGAAGAATTTTTACCATTGTGTTGATTGTAATCCATAGATTACAATCAAGTCAAGTGTTGAAATGCTTTTATCAACAGCAGTAAGCACATGGCATATTAAAGACCTGGCAGAGCGGCCGCAGAATCCGGGTAGAATTAAGCAATGAACAACACTCTCAAAATCGGCCTCGTCTCGATTAGCGACCGCGCCAGCAGCGGTGTCTATCAGGACGCCGGTTTGCCTGCATTGCAGGATTGGTTTACCCATGCTCTCAGCAGCCCGTGGCAATCGGTTACGCGGTTGATTCCGGATGAGCAGCCATTAATAGAGGCGACTTTGATTGAGCTGGCTGACCAGGAAGGTTGCCATTTGATTCTGACCACCGGCGGCACCGGCCCGGCACCGCGCGATGTGACACCGGAGGCGACGCTGGCAGTGGCGCACAAAATATTACCCGGCTTTGGTGAGCAGATGCGCGCAGTCAGTTTGCGTTATGTGCCTACGGCGATTTTGTCGCGCCAGGTGGGCGTAGTGCGCGGGCAGACGCTTATTTTGAATTTGCCGGGGCAACCGAAGGCGATCAAGGAAACGCTGGATGGAATTTTTGCGGCGGTGCCGTAT
>JANNQM010000107.1:0-1992 GCA_031400735.1 Gallionellaceae bacterium | reverse complement strand
CTCCTCCGTATTCACGATAACGACTTCGTCATACGCCTCGCCGCTGTCCCACGCATCGCCGTCCCTTCGCCCTTCGATGCTGCCGTGGTACTCACTGGCCTCCAGAAACACATCAAGACCGATATGACGTCAATGCAGTTAATCGACACAACCCTGCTTAGCCTTATCGACCGCGGCCTGACCCAGGCCATCGCCGCTGCCCAAGGCGGCAACACACCCAGCCTGCTCCACGAAATAAAGAATCTGCGCAAACTCCTCAAACAGGAGCGTGCTGACGTGGACAAGGACGACGACCGTGATGACGATGACAAGGAAAAGAAGACAAGATTCCGCATCGACAAGCTCGCCGCCCGGGTTCTCGATTTCGACCTGAAGTATGTGGAGAAGCGGGTCAAGGGTGACAAAGCTGATCCGCGATAAGTGTTGGTGGGGCCACACTCTACTTATAGTTGCGCGCCAGCCGTGCGCGCAGCACGTACATAGAAGCCGGCGCTGGCGATGAAGCCGATGGTCAGCAGTGTTTCGAGCAGCGCGTACGGCAGCACACTGTGCAGTGCGAAGCCTTCGGTACGATGCAGGTAGAGCAGCATCGTACCTTCCATGAAGTAGAGCATCACCAGCAGACTCGCCCACAGATACGTGTCGGGTTTTCCGCGCAACATGCCGAACAGCGGCAGAAGCAGCAGCGTGCCCTTGAGCGTAAGCCAGAAACCCGGCGGGGCTTTCGGCGCAGGTGCGAGCCAGCCTTCCCAAAGGATGGTGAGCAGAATCAGCAGCAGGTAACTCGCCAGTGCCACACGCTGCAAGGACTGCGTGCGTGGCGCCATGGCTGGTTGATCAGGCGCCATGAGCCGCGAGTTGACGGGCAACGGTGGCGAGGCGTTTGCCGAGTGCTTGGCAGAGTTCCTTTTCGTCGGCTGTCAGCGGGTTATCGTTTTTCGGACCGGCCACGTGGCTCGCGCCGTACGGCGTGCCGCCGCTCGCGGTGCGGTTCAGCGCGGTCTCGGTGTAGGGTACGCCCAGGATCAACATGCCGTGGTGCAATAACGGCAGCATCATCGAAAGCAGCGTGGATTCCTGTCCGCCATGCTGGGTGGAGGTGGAGGTGAACACGGCCGCCGGTTTTCCGACCAGCGCGCCCGATATCCAGAGCGCGCCGGTGGTGTCGAGAAAATGTTTCAGCGGTGCGGCCATGTTGCCAAAGCGCGTCGGGCTGCCGAGTGCGAGCCCGGCGCATTCGCGCAGGTCTTCTGCAGTGGCGTAGGGCGCGCCGCTGTCTGGAATCGATTCAGCCTCGGGATCGGTCGCTCCCGGCATCCTGCCTCCCGCGACATTAGTACGTCCTTGTACGTCATAGTCCGGCGCCACCGGCGGCACACTGCGCAGACGCGCCTGCATGCCAGGCACGGTTTCCACGCCGCGCGCGATCTGCTGGGCCATGGCCTGCACGGCACCATGGCGGCTGTAGTAGAGAATCAGGATCTCGGGCATGGGTTACTTGAGAATCTTCAGCACGTTTTCGGGTGGACGACCCAGCACCGCCTTTCTTCCAGCGACGACGATCGGGCGTTCGATGAGCTTCGGATGCTCGATCATGGCCTGCAAGATGGCGGAGTCGGAGAGCTTCGGGTTGGCGAGCCCGGCCTGTTTGTACCCCGGCTCTTTGGTGCGTAACAGCGCGCGCGGTTCGATCCCGAGCAGCTTAACCAGACTCGCAAGCTCGGTCTTGCTGGGTGGCGTCTTGAGATATTCGATAATGACAGGCTCGATACCACGCGTCTCCAGCAGTTTCAGAGTTTCGCGTGACTTGGCGCACTTCGGGTTGTGGTAGATCGTGACCTGCATGCGACCTCCGGACGGTAATGTAGGATAAACGGCCAGTTTCACAGCATTGTAACGGCTGTTTTCTTGACAGCCCAGCGAGGCAGATGATACGGTCTTTAAGAATAATAGTTGTCCATCACGGACAGGCATCGAATAACCATAATCAGG
>JANNQM010000106.1:0-5621 GCA_031400735.1 Gallionellaceae bacterium | reverse complement strand
AATATAGCCCGATGCACCGGCATGGCCGGTGATCGAATACATTGCAGCAATGATGAAGCAGGCAATTTCCAGCAGTAATGTTGTTTCCGGCATTCAAGTCCCTTAATTCAATATCCGTAGCACGACATTCATTTGCACCGGGATTACGTGCGCACAGCGCACGCTACGATGCCCCATTTTGGGTATTCACATGGTGCGGGTGCACTGTTGTCTGGCATCCGCCCCCTGCAATAAATTTATTTAACAGCTAACTGGTTGATTGTATGCCATCGAGCGTGTGGCATAAGTATTGCTAAATAAACAGCATATACAACTGAGCAAGAACCATGCAAGAGACCCTAACCACACAAGAAACCCGATCCACCTGTTGCTACTGCGGCGTGGGATGCGGCGTCATCATCAGCGCAGAGCAGGGTCGCATCACGGGTGTGCGCGGTGATCCGGATCACCCGGCGAATTTTGGGCGGCTGTGCACCAAGGGATCGACCTTGCATTTGACTGCGCGCGATGACCTGCGCGCGAAATATCCTGAGTTGCGCAACGCGCGTGACCAACCCCGGCAACGGGTAAGCTGGGATGAAGCGTTGAATAGTGTGGCGGACAAGTTTGCCGCGATCATCCGTGAACACGGGCCGGACGCTGTGGGCTTTTACCTTTCGGGCCAGCTGTTGACTGAAGATTACTATGCTTTTAACAAGCTGGGCAAGGGTCTGATCGGCACCAATAATGTCGATACCAACTCGCGCCTGTGCATGTCTTCGGCGGTGACGGGATACAAGGCCACGCTGGGCATGGATGCACCGCCCGGCTGTTATGAAGACATCGACCATGCGCGTTGCATTTTTATTGCCGGGTCAAATACCGCTTACGCGCATCCTATTGTGTTCCGGCGTATTGAAGACGCGCGCCAAAAAAACTCTGACTTGAAATTGATCGTCGTAGATCCGCGCCGCACCGATACCGCCGAGGCAGCCGATTTGCACCTGGCCATTTTGCCCGGCACTGATGTGGCGCTGTTCAACGCGATGCTGCATGTGATGTTTTGGGAAGGGTTGTGCGACCTGCGTTACATCGCCGACCATACCGAAGGCTTTGATGAGCTCAAGGACACCGTGCGTGATTACACGCCACAACGTGTCGCAGAAGTGTGCGGTGTGGCAGCAGAAGACATCATCCGCGCCGCGCAATGGTTTGCCCAGGGGCCGACACTGTCGCTGTATTGCCAGGGGCTGAATCAATCCATCAGCGGCACGCAAAAAAATGCCGCACTGGTCAATCTGCATCTGGCCAGCGGGCAAATTGGCAAACCGGGTGCCGCGCCTTTTTCATTGACCGGGCAACCGAATGCGATGGGCGGGCGCGAGGTGGGCGGCATGGCTAATCTATTGTCGGCCCATCGCGATCTGTCCAACCCGGCGCACCGCGCAGAAATCGCCGCGTTGTGGGGCATCACCGATGTTCCGGCCCAACCCGGAAAAACTGCGGTGGAAATGTTTGAAGCGGTGCACAAAGGTGAAATCAAGGCGCTGTGGATAGTCTGCACCAATCCGGCACAATCGATGCCGGATTTGAATTGGGTCAACGAGGCGCTGCAAAAAGCCGAGCTGGTCGTGGTGCAAGAGGCTTTTGGACATACCGACACCGTGGCCTATGCCGATGTATTGCTGCCAGCCAGCACATGGGGCGAGAAGGAAGGCACGGTGACCAACTCTGAGCGTTGCATTTCGCGCGTGCGCCCGGCTGTCGCGCCACCCGGCGAAGCGTGGCACGACTGGCGCATTGCGGTCGAATTCGCGCAACGGCTGGCGCAGCGTTTGGGCAAGCCTGCGCTGCTGGATTTCGCCGACGCCGAAGCGATCTTCAACGAGCATCGCGCCACCACCGTCGGGCGCGATCTGGACATAGGCGGCATGAGCTATGCGCTGCTGGAAAATAACGGCCCGCAGCAATGGCCCATGCCACAAGGCACTGCGCACGGAAAGAAACGTTTATATGAGGACGGCATTTTCCCAACTGCCAGCGGCCGGGCAAAATTCATGGACACCCGTTACATCCCGGTAGCCGAAGACATCACGGCCAAGTTTCCACTGCACCTGAACAATGGCCGCCTGCGCGATCAATGGCACGCGATGAGCCGCACCGGCAACGTCGCGCGTTTGTTCAACCATGCCGAAGAACCGATGCTGACCATGAATGTCACTGATATGCAGCGGCGCAGCCTGGCCGACGGCGACATTGCACAAGTCAGCAGCCGCCGCGGCAAGCTCAATGTGCGCATCGCTGCATCCAACGAAATGCGCGGCGGACAGGTATTCCTGGCGATGCATTGGGGCAGCCAGTTCATGAGCGGCCTGGGCGTCAATGCGCTGACCATCAACGCCTTCGATCCGCAATCGAAACAGCCGGAACTGAAACATGCCGCCGTTCAGATCGAAAAAATCAGCCTGCCGTGGCAGATGGTGGCGATGCGCAAGGGCGACGTGCTGCACCGGATGTCGCGCCTGCAGCCATTGTTGAAGCGTTTTGATTATGCCGCGCTGGGTTTGTATGGGCGCAATGAAGAACTGGTGGTGTTGCGCGCCGCGCACGCCACTGCCGTGGCGCCTGGGTTGCTGGCAGAAATTGATGAGCTGCTGGGCCTGGACGACAGCCATGAGGTGATGAATTACCAGGATGCCAAACGCGGTGTTTCCAAGCGCGCGCTGATGGTCCAGGGAAAATTGATAGGTGTGCGCCTGACCGGTGAAACGGCTGCGCGCGACTGGCTGAAAGAAATTATCGCGCACGGCGCCGATGCGCAAACGCTGCGCCCGTGGCTGTTTGCACCGGTCAGCGAACCGCCTGCCGGGCAACGCCAGCGCGGGCGGATTGTATGCGATTGCATGGATGTGTCGGAGCAGGAAATTCTGGTTGAACTGAAATTGGGAATGGAATTGTCTGCGGTGCAGAACAAATTGAAGTGCGGCACGCAATGCGGGTCTTGCATGCCGGAATTGAAGCGGTTGGCCAACCAGAAACTGGCGGCTTAAGTATTAACAAGGAGTGTGATCATGAGAAAAATGAAACTGGTAATGGTCGGCAACGGTATGGCGGGCGTACGCACGCTGGAAGAATTGCTGAAGCTGATGCCGGATATTTACGATATCACCGTGTTCGGCGCCGAGCCGCATCCCAACTACAACCGCATCATGCTGTCGCCGGTGCTGGCCGGGGAACAGGGCATTCAGGACATTATCCTGAATGATCTGGACTGGTATCAGCAGCACAACATCACGCTGCACCTGAACAAAAAAGTGGTGCGCATAGACCGGCTCAATAAAATTGTTTATGCCGATGATGGTACCGAGGCGGAATACGACCGGCTGTTGCTGGCCACCGGTTCCAATCCTTTTGTGCTGCCGGTGCCGGGCAAAGACTTGCAAGGTGTGATCGGTTATCGCGACATTCAGGACACCAATGCCATGATTGCCGCAGCGGAAAAATATAAACACGCAGTAGTGATCGGCGGCGGTCTGCTCGGGCTGGAAGCGGCCAATGGACTGGCACTCAGGGGCATGGATGTGACGGTAGTGCACATTTTGCCGTGGCTGATGGAGCGGCAGCTGGACAAGAGTTCAGCCAAGATGTTGCAGCGTTCGCTGGAAGCGAAGGGGCTGAAGTTTTTGCTGGAAAAACAAACTGAAGCACTGTTGCCATCTGAAGAAATTCCCCCTAGCCCCCCTTTTTCCAAGGGGGGAACAATGGAGGTGGCCGGCATACCCATCCCCACTTTGAAAAAGGGGGGAGCGAGGGGGGATTTGCGCGTGGGCGCAGTGCGCTTCAAGGACGGTACAGCAATTCCCGCCGACCTGGTAGTGATGGCAGTCGGCATCCGCCCCAATGTCGCGCTGGCCGAATCGGCTGGCATTTATTGCAATCGTGGCATCGTGGTGAACGACACGATGCAGACTTATGACCCAAGCATCTATGCTGTGGGTGAATGTGTCTCACATCGCGGCACAGCTTACGGATTGGTGGCGCCACTGTTCGACATGGCCAAGGTCTGCGCCAATCATCTGGCACGCATGGGCATCGCGCGCTATCAGGGTTCGGTGACCTCGACCAAACTGAAAGTCACCGGCATTGATTTGTTTTCTGCGGGCGACTTCACCGGCAACGACAAGACTGACGAAATTGTGCTGCACGATGCGGCGGGTGGTGTGTACAAAAAACTGGTGTTGCAGGATGACAAACTGGTCGGTGCAGTGATGTACGGCGACACTACCGATGGCTCGTGGTATTTCCAGATGATACGCGACGGCAAGAATGTCGCGGAAATCCGCGACCACCTGATGTTCGGCCAATCGCATCTGGGTAATAGCGGCCATCAAGGTCAAAGCATGGCTGCCACGATGCCCGACACGATGGAAGTGTGCGGCTGCAACGGTGTATGCAAAGGAGCCATCGTCAAGGCGATCAAGACGCAGGGCCTGTTCACGCTGGAAGAAGTGCGCAAACAGACCAAAGCCTCGGCGTCGTGCGGCTCGTGCACCGGGCTGGTGGAGCAGATACTGGCCTCTACTGTCGGCGGGGCATATACGCCGACACTGAATGCGACCAAACCCATGTGCGGCTGCACCGACCTGACGCATGAAGTGGTGCGCCAAGCCGTTTCCGCGCAAACGCTGACCAGCATTCCGCAAATCATGCAGGCGCTGGAATGGCGTACTCCCAATGGTTGCGCCAGTTGCCGCCCGGCGCTGAATTACTATGTGCTGTGCGCGCATCCGCGCGTGGCGCGCGACGATCCGCAATCGCGCTTTATCAACGAACGGGCACATGCCAATATCCAGAAGGACGGCACGTATTCGGTTATCCCGCGCATGTGGGGCGGCACGACCAATGCCAAGGATTTGCGTCGCATTGCCGATGTCGCGGAAAAATATAATATCCCAACGATCAAAGTCACTGGCGGTCAGCGTATTGATTTGCTGGGCGTCAAAAAAACAGACTTGCCGAATGTCTGGGCCGATCTGGATATGCCCTCCGGTCACGCTTATGCCAAGGCGCTGCGCACCGTGAAGACTTGTGTCGGTAGCGAGTGGTGCCGCTTCGGCGTGCAGGATTCCACGCAGATGGGCATAGACCTGGAGCAGGCGCTGTGGAAAATGTATGCGCCGCACAAGGTCAAGATCGCCGTCTCTGGCTGCCCGCGCAACTGCGCTGAATCCGGCATCAAGGATGTAGGCGTGATAGGCGTGGAATCCGGCTGGGAAATTTATGTGGCCGGCAACGGCGGCATCAAAACCGAAGTAGCGCAATTTCTGGTGAAAGTTAAAACGCGTGAAGAAGTGCTGGAATACGCCGGTGCATTCCTCCAGCTGTACCGCGAACAGGCGCGCTATCTGGACCGCACCGTGCACTACGTTGAGCGCGTTGGGCTGGATTATGTGAAGCAGCAGATGGTCGAAGACGCGGACAATCGCAAAGCCTTGCATCAACGCCTGATGTTTGCGCTGCAGGAAGAAAAAGACCCGTGGAAAAAAGAAAATGTTAACCAGCGCGAATTTGAGACGCTCTCACTTTAATAATGGAAAGTAAAACAATAATGAATGAGTGGCACAAAGTTGCAACCCTCCAGG
>JANNQM010000105.1:0-19630 GCA_031400735.1 Gallionellaceae bacterium | reverse complement strand
AACCAACGGCACTGCTTACACCTTTACCGTGACGGCGACCAATGCTGTTGGCAACAGCCCGGCTTCGGCGGCGTCCAATAGCGTGACCCCGGGTGCCAATGCATCAGATATTGATCTGGTGATGACTGCGGTGAGTACGACTACAACCAGCGTGGCAACAGGGACCATGTTCGTAATTGACAGTACCGAAACGAATATAGGTACGGCCAATATGACGGCAGCGAATAACATAGTCTCGTTCTACCTGTCTCTGGACAATATGATCACCACCTCCGATATTGAGCTGGTTGCATCACGAACAGTGACCGCACTGGCTGCCGGGGCAAGCAGTACAGCATCAACGTCGACCTTCGCGCGAGCGGCTACACCATCCGGGACATACTATGTCGGTGCCTGTGCAGATGTGAGCAATTTGCAGCCTGAGACCAATGAGACCAACAACTGCCTGGCTTCTGCAGCAACGATTACCATTATTGGTAGCGTCACTGTACCCGGTGCGCCGACCATAGGCACCGCTACCGCAGGCAATGCCAGCGCGAGTGTGGCTTTCACTGCTCCCGTCAACAATGGCGGCTCGGCGATCACCAGCTTCACGGCAACTTCGGCACCTGGCGGTATGACCGGAACCTGTACAGCATCGCCTTGCACGGTTACGGGATTAACCAACGGCACCGCTTACACCTTCACCGTGACGGCAACCAACAGTGCTGGCACCGGCGCTGCCTCGGCTCCATCCAATAGCGTAATACCATTGGAGAATGTTCCTCCATCTGTACCTACCAAACTCACCGCGACCGCCTTCAGCACAACCCAGATCAACCTGACCTGGCGTGCTTCGACCGACAATGTGGGTGTGACGGGTTACAAGGTATATCGCAATGACGTGCAGGTAGGTACACCGACTGGCACAAGCTACAGTGATACCGGGCTGACAGTTGCGACCAGCTATCAATACAGGGTCGCAGCCTGCGATGCGGCAGGCAACTGTTCGGCGCAGTCCTCGGCGGTGACAGGAACGACTAAGAGGAAATAATAAAAAAGCCGCAGAAGAAATTCTGCGGCTTTTTTCTGTACTGAGAGTATTGAATTTTGATGGAAGTATTAGTGGGTTCATTGCCGGTAGATCAGGGCCGGATTCGGATAATTTTTATGGGGCATAGGTCATGCGATATTCAACATTAAAAACCAGCGTTTTAGTGAGTAAACAAAACGGGTTGCCTCGACACCTATTTGTCTGTCTCAATCTTCTATTCGCCACACTAATGTTTGTTGTGCCCTCTGTTTGCTTGGGTGTGGTTATCAGTCAGAACGCAGTTCCAGGACAAAGCGAAAGCACGCAGTCGCGGGTAGAGCATTCGAACGCCACCTTCCTAAACCTGAAAAGTGCACCTGGGCAATTAAAAATTCCGGGACAGAGAAAAGAAAAAGGCCAAGAAAAGCGCCCCCAATATATACCCGGAGAAGTACTCGTCAAGTTCAAACAAGGAATTGATGACAGCAAGAAAAGAAATATCCACGACAAGATGGATGCCGAAGTGCTTTCCGAGATACGCCAGATAGGCGTCCACAAGGTTAAATCCAAGCATGGACTTTCGACTGAAGAACTCATAAATCAATACAAAAACGATCCTGATGTTTTGTTTGCCGAGCCAAACGGAATATTCCATGCCCAGTACAACCAGATGCTGCCTAATGACCCATATTTAGACAGCCTGTGGGGGATGAGTAACGCAAATGATCATGACATAGATGCCCCCGAAGCCTGGAGCCTCCAGACAGGTAGTGGCGTGATTGTGGCAGTTATTGACTCTGGTATGGATTACACTCATCCCGACTTGGCGGCCAATATGGTTGCGGGGTGGGATTTCACGACGTGTGCTCAGTTTTATCAGGATGGAAGCTGCGCAACGCCCAAGGCCCGGGATTCTGATCCCATGGATGATTATGGCCATGGAACACATGTAGCCGGAACGATTGCAGCCGTTGGAAACAACAGTATCGGTGTGGTCGGCGTGAGCATGAACTCAAAGATAATGCCCATCAAGGTGCTTAATGCAAATGGATACGGCAGCTGGGCAGATATAGCAGAAGGGATTATTTATGCATCTGAACACGGGGCAAAAATATCTAACAACAGTTATGGCGGCTGTTGTGCTACCTCCTACTATACGATCGATGCGGCCATCGCCACGGCGAGACAAAACGGTACGCTGTTGTTTGTAGCCGCAGCTGGAAACGAAGGCTCAGATAACGAGAAATCTCCGCATTATCCCTGTTCTTCCCTGGAACCTAATGTTATTTGTGTGTCGGCTACAGATCAAAATGATGCGTTAGCTTTCTTTTCGAACTATGGTGCGACAAGAGTTGATTTGGCTGCGCCCGGGATGGATATATTATCCACAGTTCCGCGCGTCTCCTGTATTTACTGTGATCCTTCCGGTTACCTAAACATGCAGGGAACATCCATGGCTGCACCGCATGTGGCTGGCGCCGCAGCCTTGGCAATAGCGCAATTTCCAACCTACACTGGTGATCAAATCAGGAATTTGTTGATTGGCTCGGTGGATCCGATAGCGCCCTTGGTTGGAAAAGTTGCCGGTGGCGGACGACTTAATGTCAATAGTGCCTTACGTCCAGGTATCGCGATCAGTGCACCACCGGTAACTATATCTGCAGGTCAAAGTGTGGCCTCCACTATTACCGTGCAATCGCTTAACAATTTTAGCGGGGCTGTTTCACTCAACTTTTCATCCAGCGATTCCAACATTACCGGTAGCCTAAGCACCAGTTCGGTAACGCTTAATAATGATTCTCAAACTGTTACCCTCACTGCTTTCAGCACATCAGGGGTGGCTGCTGGCGTACACTCCCTCGTTGTTACAGGCACATTTACTAACGCGGAAGGCGGGACAGAAACCCGTGCAGGCATAGTTATAGTTACGATACAAACAGACGTGCTTATAACCGCGCTTTCCGGTTCATCCACAGGGGAGGCTGGGGGCTGGTTTACCGTGTCAGACACTATTCAAAATCAGGGAACAGCTTTGGCCAAAGGGTTTTATGTTGGCTATTATCTTTCAACTGATAATGTAATTACAGATGCGGACGTTCGTATCGGCAGCAGGTGGCTACCCAGCCTTGCTGCCGGATCTTCTAACACATCAAGTACTGATGTTTGGATTCCTTCATATCTTGCGGCTGACATTTATTACATCGGCGCAATTGTGGATGATACACAGCGAGTCTCAGACACCAATACTGCCAATAACAGTATGCCCGCTAGCACAATTACCATTACGGTATCTGACCCCGCTGCTGCGGTTTGGGTGAATCGGCTTACGGATTCGAGTGCAAATGTTGACAATAGGGCGTTTGAAATCAATGTTGATGCCTCTGGAAACAGCGTGGTAAGTGGCATTGTTTGTACTGCTTTTGAATTTGTTAGTTGTGTGAATTATGGAATCACTACCATCAAGTATGGCCCTGAGGGCACAATTCTTTGGAAGGTGACACACGACACCGATGTTAGTGAATGGGTTGTGGATCAGGCTATGGATGGATCAGGTAATGTCTATATTGCCATGGCGGCTTGTCAAACAACCGAGTGCATGTCCTATTCAGCCATTGTAATTAAATATAACTCTAATGGTACCACCCCTTGGGTAACGCCAGTGGTATATGACATGGCATTACTCAATGCACTCACAGTAGATAAAACAGGTAATTTTTATTTAACAGGAGGGTGGGGAATAGACGGTACCTGTGACTCCGAATGTTTGATGGCTACCGTGAAATTTGATGCCCGAGGAAACAAACTTTGGGAAGAATGGGGAACAACGCCGACCGGTTTGGGCGGTCAAGCTATAACTGTGGATGAGACGGGTAATGTATATGTCACGGGAAATGAGGATATACCCGAGAATTGGGGATTTACCACTCTCAAATATGGCCCTAATGGCGGAGCACCGTTGTGGAATGCACGTCACGCTGCTAGCTCTTATAACGGTACCCAAGGGATTGCCCTGGATGCGGATGGCAATGTTTATGTGGCCGGAGATGAGTTGGTTGAGTATGCGCCGACTGACGGTGATTATGATGTTGTAATAGTCAAGTATGACAATAATGGGAATGAACTATGGGCCCGGCGATATGATAATGGCGGCACAGATGTTTTATCAAAAATGCTGGTTGATACATCTGGAAATGTGTACGCAGCGGCGGCGAGTTCTAACGGCATGGGCTTAGCAAATGCGGATTACGCCACAGTCAAATATGATACAAATGGAAATTTTCAGTGGGTAACTTTCTTTAATGATAGTGGGCAAGAATTTCCCTACGATTTGGAAATTGACAATTCTGGAAATGCTTACCTGACTGGTTCAGCAAATGTCTTTTCTATTCAGGGTGGATGGGGCGCGCAAGATTATGCCACTGTGAAATATGGCCCAAATGGACATCCGCAGTGGTATGCACGATATGGCAACGGATCGAGTGATTTTGGTTACGCTTTGGCGGTGGATGGACTTGGAAATGCCTATGTCACTGGTGAAAGCGGATTCCCTCTCGCTACTCCGTCTGGAACAACTGTTGGTTTTGATTTCGCGACAGTAAAGTACTCAACTTTGCAGGATACCGTGGCCCCCTCGGTACCTGAAAGGTTGTCCGCGAGAGCAGCCAGCACGACCCAAATCAACCTCACCTGGCGCGCCTCGACCGACAATGTGGGCGTGACGGGTTACAGGATATATCGCAATGGCGTGCAGGTCGGTACACCGACAGGCACAAGCTACAGTGATACCGGGCTGACAGCAGCGACCAGTTATTCCTACAAAGTCGCAGCCTGCGATGCGGCAGGCAACTGCTCGGCGCAGTCCTCGGCGGTGACAGGAACGACTAAGAGGAAATAAGAAAATGAGCCGCAGAAGAAATTCTGCGGCTTTTTTATGCACTGCTTTATTTATTGGGTAATTGATTGAAGATTGGCTGAATAGGTTTGGTTGCCGGAGAGGTCATGCCGACTTGAGATAGTTTTTTAGGGAGGATTTATCATGTACGCGTTCATCACTCGGTTTGTTTTTTTCATCAGCTTGATAACTTCATCCTTTGCTGCCTTAGGTGTTACGCCAATGTTGGCGGCAGGTCAATATCATTCTGTGGCGCTCAAATCAGATGGCAATGTGGTGACGTGGGGCGGTAATGGATCTGGCCAGCTGGGGGATGGGACGACAACCAACCATTCCAGTCCGATGGCAGTACCTGGACTTACTGATGTAGTAGCGGTAGCGGCGGGGAGACATCACACCGTAGCGCTCAAATCCGATGGTACGGTATGGGCATGGGGGAATAACTACTATGGTCAATTAGGGGATGGAACCACGACATACCGCAGCAGCCCGCAGATGGTGCCAGGTATTTCGGGCGTAATGGCAATTGCGGCGGGAATGTATCACACTGTGGCAGTTAAATCCGATGGCACGGTAATGGCGTGGGGGAATAATGGTCAGGGCCAGCTTGGTGATGGGACTACGACTAACCATTCAAGTCCAGTAGTGGTGCCAGGGCTGAGTGGCGTAGTTGCAGCGGCAGCGGGAAGATATCACACCATAGCACTTAAATCCGATGGCACGGTGTTGACGTGGGGTTACAACATTTACGGCCAATTGGGAGATGGGACCACCACACAACGCAACAGTCCTCAGATGGTGTTTGCTCTTTCCAGTGTAGTGGCAGTAGCGGCAGGGGATTATCACACCGTTGCGCTTAAATCGGACGGCACAGTCACGACATGGGGCGAAAACGGAAATGGTCAACTCGGGGATGGGACGTTTACAGATCGTCTGAGCCCGGTAACCGTGTCGGGGTTGGGTGGTGTAGTGAAAGTGGCGGCTGGGTGGGGCCATACGGCTGCATCCAGATCAGATGGCACAGTGTTGACGTGGGGAAATAATAGCCAAGGTCAACTGGGTAATGGGACGATGACGTCCAGCTTTAACCCTGTAATGGTACCGGGACTTTCCGGGGTGACTTCGCTGGCGGCGGGTACCTATTACACTGTGGCGCTCAAATTAGATGGCACCATGGTGGCGTGGGGAGACAACAGTTACGGCCAACTGGGAGATGGAACGACGGTGGGGCGTCTGCGCCCGGTAGGGGTGCTCGGATTTGGAGGAAGCATGATTCCCGCCCTGTCTTATGCGCCCGGATATGGCATAGCGGGTATATCGCCCGCAACCGGCTTTCTAAGCACATCAATAAATTATAAGGTGGTCTACTCGCATGCAGCCAATACCGGGCCAAGTGTAATTTCAGTTTGTATTGATGCGTTGCCATGTAATGCGATGAGCGTAGATAGTACAGCCACGACTACGACACTGTACGATGGCAGTTATACCAACGGTGAGCAATATATATTCACCACTACTCTTGCGGCAGGCCCGCATAGTTATTACTTCACTTCTTCGGACGGCACCAGCAGCACCAATCTCCCCGCAACGGGTAGCCTGAGCGGCCCGGCGATATCGGACCTAAGTATCACAACTAATAGTCTGAATGATGGCACAGTGGGTATGGCCTATAGCCAAACACTGGCCGCAACAGGCGGTACTACGCCCTATAGTTGGTCTAGCGGGGGCTTGCCCCCAGGTTTAAGTCTGGATACTAGTACCGGGGTTATTTCCGGCATGCCGACTAGTTCGGGTACATACGGCTTCAGTATTAACGTTAGCGATGCAGTCGGCAGTATATACAGCACGGCGTTCTCCCTTATTGTCGCCACCAATCCGGCAGCAACTGTGCCGGATGCGCCGATCATAGGCGCCACCATCGCCGGTGATGCAAAGGCGTCTGTGGCCTTTTCGCCGCCGGCCAACAATGGGGGTGACGCGGTCATCAGCTATACTGTGTCATGCACTCCCGCATGCACACCCGTATCGGGATCGACTTCGCCGATATTGGTGACGGGGTTGACCAATAACACGGCTTACACCTTCACCGTGACAGCGACCAACTATGTGGGCACGAGTCCGTCTTCAGCAATGTCCAATAGTGTCACACCGCTGCCGCGACCTTCCGCTCCTACTTACTTGAGCGTAATGCCCATTACGTTATCGCGAAGTAATCTATTCTGGAACGCCCCAGCACAGGCCGCTAATGTGGCCTACTACCGAATTTATCGCTTGGATCCATACTATTGCCCTCCAGGGACGTATTGTGTGTTGTGGGCGCCAAGCCCTGTGCTTATTGCGACTATCTCTGGGTCACCACCCGCAACAAGCTACAGTGATATCGCCACCCAGGATGTAAGCGATTCCAGCTACAGAGTAGCGGCATGTAACGCGCTGGGTGATTGCTCTGCATCCCCGTTTGTTCCTCGGGGGGGTACAGCCTCCGACGTTACCTCCCCCACCGTTCCGACAGGATTGTCAGCCACGGTCGCCAGCGCATCGCAGATCAATCTTGCCTGGTCAGCCTCCACTGACGATTACGGCGTAACCGCATATAAGGTTTATCGCAATGGGGTATTGATTGCTACTGTGGCCAGCGGGTTGAGCTACAGCAACACAACAGGCCTCGCTGTTGGCACCACCTATAGTTACACGGTGGCGGCGTGCGATGCGGCCGCGAATTGCTCAGCGCAATCTGCACCGGTAACTGTGACCACGCCGGCGGGCTACGTCGATCTGGTAATGACCTCAGTGAGCATTAGCGGTACCGGAATAGGCGGCAGTGCGACCAGCTTTGGAGTCGGAGGCAATTTGACGATCAACAACACCGTGACAAATGCGGGCAATGTAAGCTCTGCCAGTAGCCCTGTTAAATTCCGGCTGTCGCCGGATAACACAATCACTATGAGCGATATGGCGCTTACTGCAACCCGCTTGGTACCTGCACTGGCACCCGGGCAAAGCAGCGTTGTCGCGACCTCGGTAACACTGTCCAAGACTATGGCGCCAGGCATTTACTATGTCGGGGCATGCGTAGATGAGGCGAACCTGCAGTCAGAGAGCAACGAAGGAAATAACTGTCTGGCAGTCTCAACTCCCATCACCTTCGTGCGTGATGTTGACCTGGTAATGACTGCGGTCAGTACCACTGCAACCAGCATACCCGTCGGTACCAGTTTCGTGATTGCCAATACCGAGATGAACCAGGGCATGACAATGATGACTGCGACCAGCAACACAATTAGATTTTATCTGTCAGCGGACAACATCATCACCGCTACCGACAGCGTGTTAACCGGTACGCGCTTAGTGTCTGGGTTGGTGGCTGGAGCGAGTAGCGCCGGAACGACTACAGTGACAGTGCCAAAGACCACATTACCGGGAACCTACTTCATAGGGGCGATGGCAGATGCAACCAATCTGCAACCCGAGACCAATACCAGCGAAACGGGAGAAACCAACAACACATTGACAGGTAACACCATAACCGTAATACGCGATGTTGATCTGGTTATGACTGCGGTAAGCACTACTGCGACCAGTGCAGGAGCCGGAAATAGTTTTGTGGTTGACGCCTCAGTAAAAAATCAGGGCACTACTTCCACTACAGTTTCCAGTTTCACCGTGGGCTATTACCTGTCTGTAGATAACATAATTACGGGCAGCGATAAGCTGATTGGCACCATGACAGTGAATTCTCTGGCACCGGTTGGAGTAAGCAACGGATCTACCACAGTAACCGTTCCGGCGACCACACCTCCTGGAGCTTACTATATCGGTGCGTGTGCAGATATAAGAAATATGCAACCCGAGTCCAACGAGGCCAACAATTGCCTGGCCACCCCGGGAATTATTTTGATAATTCAGAATGTGGATCTGATAATGACTGCAGTCAGTACCACGGCGACCAGCGTTGGGATCGGCAATGGCTTCACGATCAGCAACACTGAGAAAAATCAGGGCACGACTGCGATGTCCGCAGCCAGCAACACGGTCAAGTTCTATCTATCAACCGACAGCACCATCTCCTCCACTGACCTTCTGCTGACGGGAACACGTTTGGTATCTGGCCTGGCGGCGGGTGGCAGCAGCTCGGGCACAACTACAGTAACTGTGCCGAAGACCACGATTCCCGGGACGTATTATATAGGTGCGATTGCCGATGCGACCAATGTGCAAGTTGAGTCCGATGAAAACAATAACTGGCTGGCAGGCGAGACCATCGTTGTAGTTCGTGATGTTGATCTGGTAATGTCTGCGGTGAGTGTTGCAGCTACTAATGTGGCCCGCGGCGCCACTTTTACCATCAACAACACCGAGACAAACCAAGGCACTACCTGGATGTCGGCGACATCCAACACAGTTAAGTTCTATCTGTCATTGGACAATGTCATTACCACTACAGATATTGCCTTGACTGGCACCCGGACAGTAACAGCGCTGGCAGCGGGGGCCAGCAGCAACGCATCAACAACGGTCACGGTGCCTTTAACAGCGGCACTTGGTACGTATTATGTTGGAGCGATTGCGGACGT
Organism: Gallionellaceae bacterium; assembly: GCA_031400735.1. Lineage (GTDB taxonomy): Bacteria > Pseudomonadota > Gammaproteobacteria > Burkholderiales > Gallionellaceae > Nitrotoga. The sequence goes on along the minus strand of JANNQM010000105.1, from coordinate 10,152 downwards.
AACAAATTTGCAGCCAGAGACAAATGAGTCCAACAATACGCTCGCAAGCTTGGCGACCATTGTTATATCCACACCGGTAGACACTATAGCGCCCACTGCGCCAGGCAGTGTGAGCGCAATCGCGGGCAGTACGATAATGGGTAGCCAGGTATACCTGTCATGGTCGCCATCCTATGACAATGTTGGGGTGAGGCGATATGAGATATACCGTCAGGGTTGTCCAGTGGGATTTGCATGCGCTGCGGTTTTCAATCCACAACTGATCCAGACACTTGTTGGTTCACCGCCCGTTAATAGCTATATCGACACTGGGGTGGTCGCAAACACCAATTACGATTACTTCGTAACCGCATGTGATGCAGCAAACAACTGCTCAGCATGGTCGGTGGCTCATGTGACTACATTGCCATAGGTGAATGAATCTGAATGATAAAAACGCAGGAGCAATCCTGCGTTTTTATTGGTGGATTGCCTGAAATATTCAGCGTCAGAGAGATTTTACCCCAACATCGCTTTCAACTGTGCCAGCTTGGCAGTACCTTCATCCTTGCTGACTGCAGGTGCGCCCCCCGCTGCTTGGACTCCCGAATAAATAATTTCACTCGCAGGCAACTCTTGCAGAAAGCGGCTGGCTTCGCAGGCTTGCCATTCCTTGCCGCGTCGGCGTTTGGTGCAATAGCTGATATGTAACGAGCGTTGCGCGCGGGTGATGCCGACATACATCAGGCGGCGTTCTTCTTCTATTTGTTCGGGTAATTCACTCTGGCGGTGGGGCAGGGTGCCGTCTTCCACGCCGACCAGAAACACATGGCCGAATTCCAGCCCTTTGGCTGCATGCAGCGTGGACAGGCTGACTGCGTCCGTTTCCTGCTCTTGCGATTCGAGCAAATTCATCAGCGCGATGGTTTGCGTCATCGCCAATAGCGACTTTCCGTCAGCCTCGGATTTACGGTTGATCCAGCCGGTAAAGTCCAGCACATTCGCCCATTTGCTTTCGGCTTGGCGCGGCTCATGGCTGTCGAACAGCCACGCTTCGTAATCAATCGCGCTCATCAGATCGGCCAGCACCGGCGCGCATTCTTCTTTTTCGGCGCGCGCTTCCATGCGGTTGATGAAATTGCAGAACGTCATCAGGTCTTCGTATTGCCGCGCAGGCAGTTGTTGCGCCATCGCGCTTTCAAAGGCCGCTTCGAACAGGCTGATGTGGCGCGTGCCGGCATAGGTGGCGAGTTTTTCCAGGGTCTGGTTGCCGATGCCGCGTTTGGGTGTGGTAATCGCGCGGATGAAAGCGGGATCGTCATCGGTATTTGCAATCAGCCGCAGGTAAGCAACGATATCCTTGATCTCGGCACGTTCAAAAAATGACGTGCCGCCGCTGACCGTATAGGGCACATGCTGGCTGCGCAATTGCTCTTCAAAGGCGCGCGACAGGTGATTACTGCGGTACAGGATGGCGTAGTCAGAGAATCGCGTGTTGTGCTCGAACTTGTGCGCCAGCAGCCGCATCACCACCGATTCGGCTTCATTCTCATCATCGCGTGCGGCAAAAATACGGATGACATCGCCCGGGCCATGCTCGCTCCACAGTTTTTTCTCGTACAGTTTGGTGTTGTTTTTGATTAAATGGTTGGCGCAGGTCAGGATGCGCTGCGAAGAGCGGTAATTTTGTTCCAGCTTTATCACGCGCAAATGGGCATGGTCATTTTGCAGGTTTTGCAAATTGGCGATGCTGGCCCCGCGCCAGGAATAAATCGCCTGGTCGTCGTCACCCACTGCAGTCAACGCCGCGCGGCTGCCGGCCAGCAGGCGTGTCATCTGGTACTGGCAATCGTTGGTATCCTGGTACTCGTCGATCAGCAAGTAGCGGAAGCGTTTTTGCCAGCGCTCCAGCGCTTCAGGAAATTTTTTGAACAGATCGACCGGCAGCCGGATCAGGTCATCGAAATCCATCGCCTGGTAGGCGCGTAATGTTTCCTGATAGCGCGCATAAAGCAGGGCAGTGCGTTGCGCCAGTTCGTTTTCTGCGGCGCTGGATGCCTGCTCTGGTGAAGTAAATGAGGATTTCCAGTTGGAGATGACGCTTTGTGCAATGCGTATGTCTTGCTTGTCGGGTGCGCCCAGCAGCTCGCTGATAATTTTTGCGGTATCCGCGCTGTCAAAAATAGAAAACTGTTTTTTGTAACCGAGCAAGCCCGCTTCTTCGCGCAGGATATGCATACCCAGCGCATGAAAAGTGCTGACCGTCAGCCCCTTGGCATCGCGTCCGGTGAGCAATTTGCCTACGCGCTCGCGCATTTCACTGGCGGCTTTGTTGGTAAAAGTAATTGCCGCAATATTATGCGGCGCATAACCGCACTCTTCGATCAGATAAGCCAGCTTGTGCGTGATCACGCGGGTTTTTCCGCTGCCGGCACCTGCTAAAACCAGTAATGGCCCATCAAGATATGTTACCGCGGCACGTTGTGCCGGATTCAGTTTACTTAATTCCAATTCCATTTTATCAGTGCTACTGTGTTGGTTCCGCGCTCGTTCCTGGTCGTACTACATGTACTGTCTGCGTCGCTCGCTTGTCGCCGCCTTGTATCACTTTCAAACTGGAACTGGAATAACACGGATTTGATGGTGCCCGGGACCGGAATCGAACCGGTACAGAGATTTCTCCCCGAGGGATTTTAAGTCCCTTGTGTCTACCAATTTCACCACCCGGGCGAGATGCAGTAAGGCTGGAATGCGACAAGCTATCGGGCTTGTCGCGCAGCGCCGCATTATACAGAGATGCGACATATGTGGCGAGAACATGGCGTCGCAAGCGCTTTGATAAGCGCATACCCGTCCGATTTTCTTGACAGCGCGGGCAATATCCCTATAATGCGGTCTTGATTTTTGCGGGAATAGCTCAGTTGGTAGAGCGATACCTTGCCAAGGTATAGGTCGTGAGTTCGAGTCTCTTTTCCCGCTCCATTAAATCTATGGGAGAGCGCATAGCTTTCCCATATTTTTTTCTTCAGAGTCAGCATGGCGGGGTGGCAGAGTGGTCATGCAGCGGCCTGCAAAGCCGTGTACGCCGGTTCGATTCCGACCCCCGCCTCCATTCACACAGCTGAAATCTCTTCCCGCAATTTTTTGCTCTGTTATAATTCGCGCCTTCGGGGCGTAGCGCAGCCTGGTAGCGTACTTGCATGGGGTGCAAGTGGTCGGAGGTTCGAATCCTCTCGCCCCGACCAGATAATTTTTCCAGCGGCGGCATTCCGCCCGCCAAGTGCTAGTACCTTCTTCCTTTCAAGCGCGGTAAAATTTAGCGTAAGATGTTTACACGCTTAAGGCTGTATTTCCGATTTTTTAATGAGGAGAACATGATGCGCATTACGCAATTATTTCTAATTGTTATTTCTACACTGGTATTGAGCGGTTGCGGTTACAACACACTGCAATCGACCGACGAGCAAATCAAGGCCAGCTGGGCCGAAGTGGTGAACCAATATCAACGCCGCGCCGACCTGGTGCCCAACCTGGTCAATACCGTAAAAGGGTTTGCCGCGCAAGAACAAGCCGTGTTGCTGGGCGTCACCAACGCACGCGCCAGGGTGGGCAGCATTCAGGCAACGCCAGAATTGGTCAATGATGAGCAGGCTTTCGCTAAATTTCAGGCGGCGCAGAGTGAGCTGAGTTCGTCATTGGGCCGCTTGATGCTGGTCGCCGAGAATTACCCGCAACTGAAATCCGACGCCAATTTCCGCGATTTACAGGCGCAACTGGAAGGCACCGAAAACCGCATTACCGTGGCGCGCAACCGCTTTATAAAATCGGTGCAGGAATACAATATCGTCGTGCGTTCTTTCCCTACTAATCTGACCGCGATGATGTTCGGCCACAAGGTGAAGCCGACGTTTACCGTGGAAAACGAAAAAGAAATTTCCCGGCCCCCTACAGTCGATTTTGGTACGGCCACCCCGGCACCGGCAAAATAACATGATGAACGCGGCGCGCGCCTTGTTGCTGGCACTAGCCTGTTGCTGCGGTGTGGCGCAGGCAGAGGTGGCGGTACCGCCGCTGTCGGCGCGCGTCACCGACCTGACCGCCACGCTGGACGCGGCGCAGAAACAGCAACTGGAATCGCGGCTGGCGCAATTCGAAGCAAAAAAAGGCGCGCAAATTGCGCTGTTGCTGCTGCCCACGACTGAACCGGAAACGATAGAGCAATATGGCATACGCGTCGCAGAAGCGTGGAAGCTGGGACGCAAAGGCGTGGACGATGGCGTGCTGTTGCTGATTGCCAAAGATGACCGGGCTATGCGCATTGAAGTGGGATATGGTTTGGAAGGCGTATTGCCGGATGCCATCAGCAAGCGCATTATTGCCGAGACAATTACTCCTCATTTTAAAAATGGCGATTACTACCGCGGCATTGCGGCTGGAATTGAGCAAATGATTGCGGTAATAGATGGCGAGTCACTGCCGCCGCCGCGTGAGCGCAGTGCGGCTTCGGATGGCTTCCAGAATTTCGAATCAATATTGCTGATTGGCTTTATGCTGGTGATGGTAGTCGGCGGAATATTGCGCGCGATTTTTGGTCGGCTGCCTGCTGCTGCAATAGTCGGGGTGGGAGCGGGTGCGCTGGCCTGGTTGATAGCGGGGCCTTTGCTGATTGCGGTAATAGCAGGTGTGATTGCATTTATATTTACGCTGCTGGGAGGTGGTCGCGGCTTTATCGGAAGCGGCTTGGGTGGTGGCGGTTTTGGTGGCGGAGGATTTGGCGGAGGTGGGTTTGGTGGTGGTGGCGGTGGGTTTGGAGGAGGCGGTGCCTCGGGACGTTGGTAATTCCACTGGAATATGATTATGCAGCGTTTTTTAAAACATCTGATGACAGGTAATCTAGCGGTAAAGGCCGCATTGCCTGCGCATGCAATGCGCACGATTGAGCAGGCCATAGCTAAAACCGAAATGGGGCATGGCGGGCAAATTCGTTTTGCGGTGGAAGCTGCGCTCGATTTTGCCGCGCTATGGCGCAATCAAAGTGCAGCTGAACGTGCGGTAGATGTATTCTCGCAATTGCGGGTGTGGGACACCGAACACAATAATGGTGTACTGATCTATTTACTGTTGGCGGACCGTGATGTGGAAATCATTGCCGACCGCGGCATCCACTCCAAGGTGGGCCATGCAGCGTGGGAAGCCATTTGCCATGACATGGAGCAGGCATTCCGGCTTGGCCATTTTGAGCAAGGGGTAATCCATGGTATCCATGCGGTAGGCCGCCATCTGCAGCAGCATTTCCCGGACAAGTCAGTGCTGCCCAAAAATGAATTAACCGACCAACCTGTTGTGTTATAGGCCTGCGCAACTCGCGCCCAATTGTCCGTCAGCCCAACTCCCCCTATAATCCGCAGGTTGATTCTTGATTTGACTTCATAACCTGGGCTATCTGAACAATCCTACCTGATGCATATTCTGCTTAGCAATGATGACGGTTATTTTGCACCCGGCCTGGCATGTCTCGCGCAAACACTCTCGACAATAGCGACAGTGGTTGTAGTGGCGCCTGAACGTGACCGCAGTGGAGCCAGCAATTCGCTGACGCTGGATCGCCCGCTAAACCTGCGCCGCGCAGCTAGCGGGTTTTATTACGTTAACGGTACCCCCACCGACTGTGTACATCTGGCTGTTACCGGCATGTTTGATACCCAACCGGACATGGTTATTTCCGGCATCAATGCCGGGGCCAACATGGGTGACGATACGATTTACTCCGGCACGGTTGCCGCCGCGACCGAAGGCTTTCTGCTAGGCATTCCGGCCATTGCCGTGTCACTGGCCGGTAAGGGATTTGCGCATTACGCCACTGCGGCGCAAGTGGTGTTGGATCTGGTGCGGCAATTTGAAAAACGCACCCATACTCACCCGTGGTTGCTCAACGTCAACGTGCCCGATGTACCCTACGAACAATTGCAAGGCACCGAAGTCACCCGGCTCGGCAAGCGGCACAAGGCCGAGCCAGTGATAAAAGGCAGCAATCCGCTCGGTGAGGCAATCTACTGGGTAGGTGCCGCTGGCAAGGAACAGGATGCCGGTGAAGGCACCGATTTTTACGCAGTCGCGCAACGGTGCGTATCGATCACCCCATTACAAATGGACTTGACCCAATATGCACAGCTGGATGCAGTGCGCAGCTGGCTGGTGCGGGGGGCGGTATGACCACGCGCTACAGCGGCATAGGCATGACCTCTCCGCGCACGCGCGCGCGCCTGATTGAGCGTCTGCGCGAACAAGGCATCCAGGATGAGGTGGTGCTGGCCGCGATGAACGCAGTGCCGCGCCATATATTCATAGACGAGGCGCTGGCCAGCCGCGCGTATGACAACGTGTCGCTGCCTATAGGTTATGGCCAGACCATATCGCAACCTTACATTGTCGCGCGCATGATTGAAATTCTGCGCAACGGCACGACACTCAATAGCGTACTGGAAATCGGCAGCGGCTGCGGCTATCAGGCCGCAGTGTTGGCGCAGGTGGCAAGAAAAGTTTATTCAGTGGAACGCATCCACCCGTTGTATGAACGCGCCACCGACTACCTGAACGAATTGCAGGTGCAAAATGTCTCAATGCGCTACGCCGATGGCAACACCGGCATCCCGGAAGCCGCGCCATTCGATGGCATCATCATGGCGGCGGCAGCCACCCATATACCGCCGACATTGCTCGAGCAACTGGCTGTGGGCGGCAGGATGGTGCTGCCATTGGGCGCCCAGGAACAGTTTTTGTACTTGATTGAACGCGATGCGCAAGGCTACCGTCAAACCCGATTGGAGGCCGTGAAATTTGTGCCGTTATTGTTAGGCAAAGCATGAACAAAACTATTCTGCGTGCGATCAGTCTGCTGCTGGTTGGCGCGCTGCTGGCCAGTTGCTCCTCTAGCGGACGCCACGCGCCGGTGGTGGAACGGAATGCCGCCAGAAAAGCCGCTAACGCTGGCGCGCAACGAGACCCGGACGGTCGGCCGCAGGTGTATGTGATCGCCAAAGGCGACACCTTGTACAGTATAGCTTTCAATTACGGCCTGGATTATCGCGAAATAGCCGAACTCAATAACATTCAAAATCCCGATATGATTCATATTGGCCAGGAGATACGTTTGTTCCCGGCGAATACTGCCAGCGCAACAAGGGACAGCAGACCGGATACAGAAATTAAATCTGCGGCGGATGAAACGCCATCCGCAGCCATCCCATCGCAGGCAGTTTTCATCAAGGAATGGCCCAAGGCGGTCAAGTTGAATTATTCCGAACAAGCGCTGGCGCAGATTGAAAAAATGCAAGCCGACAGACCGCGGACTGCGCCGGTGACGGTAGCCAGGAGCGATACCGTGAGCAGCCCGCGCGAGGCCGAGGGCGTTTTGGAATGGGGGCTGCCGACCAAGGGCAAATTAATCAGCGAGTTTTCTGAAAGCGCCAGCCGCAAGGGAATTGATATCGGCGGCAAGCTGGGCCAGCCGGTGGTCGCAAGTGCGGCGGGCAAGGTGGTGTATAGCGGCAGCGGCCTGCGCGGTTACGGCAAACTGGTCATCATCAAGCACAACAAGGATTACCTCAGCGCATATGCCCACAATGACCAGATACTGGTTAAGGAAGGGCAGAGCGTCAGCAAGGGCCAGCAGATCGCCGCGATGGGCAACACCGATGCTGACCAGGTGAAACTGCATTTTGAAATCCGCAAACTGGGCAAGCCGGTCGATCCGGCGAAATACCTGCCACTTTGAGCGACGACAGCCTCAATAGCACCGACCACAGACGCGACATCGTCGGCTTGCGTTATGTCTATCCAGTGGTGTCGCGCCGCGCTGGTGGCGTGTCGGTCGGCATCAACCTCAACACCAACAATGCCTGCAACTGGCGCTGCATTTATTGCCAGGTGCCGGACTTGCAGCGCGGCACTGCGCCGCAGCTGGATATCGGTGTGCTCGAATACGAACTACGCAACTTTTTGCATGAGTTACTGCATGGCGATTTCATGCAGCGCCGGGTACCGGAAGGGGTGCGCCGCATTAACGATATTGCGCTGTCCGGCAATGGTGAACCGACCAGCGCCGAAGAGTTCGCGCAAGTCATCGCGCTGATCGCCAAACTTAAACAGGAACTGGCGCTGCCTGCCGATATCAAGCTGGTGCTGATTACCAACGGCAGCCTGATATTCCGCGAAAATGTGCAGCAAGGTTTGCGCCACATGGCGCAACTCAACGGGGAAGTCTGGTTCAAGCTTGACCGCGCCAGCAAGGAAGGCATGCAACGCATTAACGACACTCGCACCAGTCTCGCCAAAGTGCGCGAGAACCTGGCCACCGCGATCGGTTTATGCCCGACCTGGCTGCAAACCTGCTGGTTCGCACTGGATGGTGCTGCACCGAGCCAGCAAGACGAAGATGACTATCTGGATTTTGTCGCTGCGCTGTTGCGCGATGGCATCAAGCTGCAAGGTGTGCTGCTCTATACGTTGGCACGTCCTTCGTTACAAGCAGAGGCACCAAGGCTGGCGGCATTGTCACAAGATCAGATGGAAAGTTTCGCGAAACGCATACGCGCGTTGGGCGTGGAAACGAAGGTGGCGGCGTAACTTTATTGTTTACTAATGGATTGCCACATGTGCATGAGGTGCCCACCCTACCGAACTTTGGTGCAATGTCCGTTGGTTATTGCGTCCTTCGCTGACTGCTGGGCTTCTTTTCCTTGAGTGTAAAGTCGGGTTTATATATTTGCACCAAAGTCTCAGCGAATTCCTTCGAATGCTTAATCACGTCCTCGGCTTCTATTGGATTACAGAACTCGCCTTGGTGAGCAACGGAATTTCGTTTCTTGTTGATCTGCTCAGAAATGCTTCTCAGTTTTGTGATTGTCTTGTGATGTTTTTTACCTTTGGTTAAGGGAATCAGCAAACGATTGATCTTTCCAGAAAGGCCGTTAGCCCAGACGAGCAAACTGTCGACAAACGTTTTGTCGAACTGGCTCTTCGATGCAAACTCGTTGCGGATGGCGAAGTTGACGGCAAGTTCTGCGGCAGTTGCTGCACGAACAATTGCGGCTGATGACTCATTCCGAGTATGAAGTCCAGTGAGCTTGTTCCATTGAGACTGAATCTTCTCAAGATCAGTACGATCTTCATATGATTTTGGATTGCGAGTAACCATATCTTTTTTCCTATATTAGTAAATGCAAAAACGTGGAGGCTACTGCTTGCTACAGGCGATCTTAAACAGGATGTTGCTATCCATGTCAGACGAGACGGATTCCCACTTGTTGCCAAGGTGGCTATCTAAATAAACCACGTGTCCTTTGCCCATATTTTCAGAGTAGTAAACGAAATAAAGCATTCGTTCTAGCTTTTCCTGACAGTCGTATTCCCATTGGCTTATCATCGACAGAAATGTATCGCCAGCTACTGTTACAGGTGTTTTGAAATCTATCAGATTTGAAATTTTCGCCTTGTTACCATCCTTGTGAATTGTGGCGATATGAGCGTATGAGGTTCCTATATTCGTGCTGTTAACTTTAACCCACTTCGACTTCTCACTAGGTTCGTTTTTACTGCATGCCAAAACAAACGAGCAAATCATCATCAAAATAAACCTAAGCATTACATCTCCCTTATGTTTATGGTGCAAAGATACTGCACCACCAGATACTAGGACTAAAATGTAGCGGAGTCGAATTGTTTTGGTTGTCAACTTATTGCCCACCCAGATTTTCTGGTCTTAGTTTTTCGCTTTTCATCCCCTGTGCGCAGCCTCGATCAGCCGTAAGTAAGCGGAGGTTTAGGCGAGCACTGTTTGAGCTCCGCAGTGGGGCGCGGTTTGTGCGCCCCGCCAGGGCGAGTTGCGCAGCCCCGCTTGCTTGCAGCTGATCGAGGGAACCCGAAGGGGCGGCAAACCGGGGTCGCCTTTTCTTTGGTTACTTTATTTTGGCGAAGCAAAAGAAAGTAACTTGCTGCCGGGCAACCCCCGGCGAAGTTGTCTTTTGTCATTCATATTTCGATAAGCTCAGCACGAACGGCCCTCTATGATTCGCCCTTCTCTTGCACGTCACTCCGCGCCCACCCTTTCGCAAAGGTGATGCGCAGTTCCGCACCGATAGCCAACCTCCCGGCATCCGACACCACATTGCCACC
>JANNQM010000104.1:0-15996 GCA_031400735.1 Gallionellaceae bacterium | reverse complement strand
GATTTTACCCTCCATTTTAAAATTCTTTTTCTTCGGGGGCTTTTTGTTTTTGGGGGTGTGGCCCCCCCCGCCCACGCTCCGGGGGGGGTGGGGGGCGCGGCGCCCACGAAGGTTGCTTTTCAGCGGCGGGCGCTGATATATTGGCATCAGGAATGATCACACCCATAACCCTACAGGAGTTTTTTATGAAGATTCAATCCATCGTACCGGCTACACTGGTTTTCATGCTGGCACTGGCCCCAGTCTGCGCAGCTGCAGCAGAAGATAATCTGAAGACTGTCGCCGACATTAATCAGAATATGGCCAAGCTGGCTGGTCAGACTGTCAGCGCCCAAGGCAAAGTAGTCAAAGTCAATAATGGCATCATGCGGCGCAACTTCGTTCATGTACAGGACGGCACCGGCGACGCCACCAGCAACAACCTGGTTGTCACCAGCAAGCAAACCGCCAAGGTCGGTGACCAGGTCGCCATATCAGGTGTGGTAGTGCTGAACCGGGACTTTGGTGGCGGCTATTCTTATCCATTACTGATTGAAGATGCCAGCATTGAAGTCAAGCAATAAGCTGCCCAGCTGATTTGCGCTGCGCCACGTAGCGTGCGCTGTGCGCACGTTGCAGGTGGGTTCGTGCGCACAGCGCACGCTACTCGCTCGCAACCTCTCTATCGAGGAGCTCTTATGTTCATTGGCCATTTCGGTATAGGTCTGGGCGCCAAATCGGTTGCCCCCAATGTTTCCCTCGGCACGCTGTTTCTGGCTGCGCAATTTATAGATTTACTGTGGCCCCTTCTGCTGCTGATGGGTGTGGAACGGGTCAGCATTGTTCCCGGCGCAACCGTTGTTACTCCGTTGCTCTTTGAGCATTACCCGATTTCGCACAGTCTGCTGGCCGTAATGGGTTGGGCCGCGCTGGTGAGTGGTGTTTATCTGCTGCTGCGGCGCAATCTGTTCGGGGCATTGGTAATCGGCATGCTGGTCATCAGCCACTGGCTGCTCGATGCCATCGTCCACCAGCCAGACCTGCCGCTGTATCCCGGCAGCGCTACGTTGATCGGCATGAATGCCTGGTCATCACTGCCCATCACATTGGCCATCGAGCTTCCGTTATTCGCGCTAGGCGTCTGGCTGTATGTGCGCACCACCAAGCCTTCGGACAGGGTCGGAGGGTGGAGCTTGTGGACGTTGATCGCCTTTCTGCTGATTATCTATGCAGGCAATTTGTTTGGCTCCCCGCCACCAAATGTCAAAGCCATTGCATGGATAGGCCAGATGCAATGGTTGCTTGTGTTGTGGGGATACTGGATTGACAGTCATCGCCATGTTTCACGACATACATAGTGCTTGGCGGCAAGGTCAAACTGAATATGCAATTTGCTTGATGGTTCTTCCAGGAGAATTTCAATGCACGACACAGAATATAGTACTCGGGAACGTTTCTGGCTGTGGTGTCTGGCGGTATTCGGCTTTTTTGCGGTAAATACTGCATTCGTATACGGGCTGTTATTCCAGCCCGGTTCAATGATGGTTGCCCTCACCAACCCCATCGCGGCGGCATTCATGGTCGAATCCTTTATCCTGTTGGGCGCCCTCGCCTACCTGCTGACCCGGTGGGGCGTAAGCAAATTGCATTGGGGGTGGTTTGTATTCCTGTCACTCTTGGGCAGCATGGCCTTTGCGTTACCCATCGTCTTGTTGTGGCCTCAGCGCACCCGAACGTAGCGTGCGCTATGCGCACGATGATCAAAAGTGCGTCGTGCGCATAGCGCACGCTTCGGGCATTATTTGGGCGGCACGGGTATAATTCGCCCCTCAATATAATCAGCCAGGAAAAGATTTTGGAACTCTCGAAGCGCGTACAAGCAATCAAGCCCTCCCCCACTCTCGCCGTTACCGCGCGTGCTGCAAAACTGAAAGCAGAAGGCAAGGACATCATAGGACTGGGCGCGGGCGAGCCGGATTTTGATACGCCGCAACATATCAAGGATGCGGCCATCGCCGCGATCAATAAGGGATTCACCAAATATACTGCCGTCGGTGGCATGCCATCATTGAAGCAGGCGGTGATTGCCAAGTTCAAGCGCGACAACGGGCTGGACTATACGGCCAAGCAGATTCTGGTTTCTTGCGGTGGCAAGCAGAGTTTTTTTAATCTGGCGCTGGCGGTGATTAATCCCGGTGACGAGGTCATTATCACGGCGCCTTATTGGGTGTCCTATCCCGATATGGTGATGATCGCCGAAGGCCAGCCGGTAATTGTGCAGGCCGGGATCGAGCAGGGATTCAAGATGACAGCGGCACAGTTGCAAGCCGCAATCACGCGCAAAACCCGCATGGTGGTAATCAATAGCCCAAGCAATCCGTCCGGCGCAGTTTATGATCTAGCCGAATTAAAGGCGCTGGGCGAAGTGCTGCGCAATCATCCAGAGATTTTGGTGGTCACTGATGATATGTACGAACACATCGTATTGCGCGATGAAGAATTCGTCAATATCCTGAATGCCTGTCCCGACCTCTATCCGCGCACGATGGTGCTGAATGGTGTTTCCAAATCGTATTCAATGACCGGCTGGCGCATTGGCTATGCTGGGGGGCCGGAGCACATTATTACCGCCATGGAAAATGTGCAGTCACAAAGCACGTCCAACCCCACTTCTATTTCGCAGGTGGCCGCAGAGGCAGCATTGAACGGCGACCAGGGCTGCATCACTCCCATGCTGCAGGCATTCCGCGAGCGCCATGTTTACATCGTCGATGCGCTGAACAAGATTGCCGGTGTGAAGTGCATTCCGGCGGGTGGTGCGTTTTATGCGTTCCCCGATGTGCGTGCCGCTATCAAGGCATTGCACGGCAAAGGCGTGATCAAGGCCGCCACGGATATTGCGCTCTCAGAATATCTGCTGGAACAGGCTGGCGTTGCAGTAGTGCCGGGTTCGGCATTTGGCAGCGAAGGTTATATGCGCTTGTCTTTTGCCACTTCAATGGCAAATCTGCAAAACGCAATTACCCGCATTGCCAAGGCATTTTCCTGACAAATCTGGCAAATATACGCCTCGTTTCTCTCCTGTTGAACGTATACATGCTTTTCTAGTTTTCCCGCTAGCTACCCTCCCCTACCTGTAACTTCTTACAGGTTATATTCATCATTTATTCATGATAGTTTCGCTTTGTCTGGATTTAGTCTATTCAGATAAGGGGGCATTAAGCCAAAGGCCGTTCGCGGCATTTTTAATTTTTAGGATAAATCATGCGTATTCAACACCTATTAACCATGATGCCGTTTTGCCTGGCTTTTGCCGGCACGGCTTCAGCATTAACGAATACAGAACAATTAGGCAAAAACCTGTATTTCGATACCAACCTGTCCGAGCCAGCTGGCCAGTCCTGTTCCAGTTGCCACGACCCGGCTGCGGGCTTTGCTGACCCGGATCAAAACTTGCCGGTCTCTGAAGGTGTGATTCCCGGCCGTTTCGGCGGGCGCAATTCACCAGCCGCGGCCTATGCAACATTTAATCCGCTATTTACATTAAGCGGTGGCGTGCAAGGCGGGCAATTCTGGGATGGCCGTGCCAGGGATCTGGCAGCACAGGCACGGGGCCCGTTCCTGAATCCGGTGGAAATGAATAACACCAGCCGCGCCCAGGTCATTGGCAAAATCCAGGCATCTGCTTATGCCAGCCTGTTCGCGCAGCTGTGCGGTAGCGGCTCGGTAAGCAATGCGACGTATGTGAATGCGGCCTACGTTTGCATGTCGGAAGCCATCGCCACTTTTGAAGGTAGCAGTGAATTGAATAAATTCAGTTCGAAGTTTGATGCCTACATGGCCGGCGCCGCAACGCTGACTGCGCAGGAAGAGCAGGGCCGCAAACTGTTTGGCGGGGCGGGCAAATGCGCGCATTGCCATGATGACAGTGGCTCCAGGAATGTGCCAGCGCTGTTTACCGATTTCAAATATCACAATCTCGGCTTACCTAAAAACACTGAGTTTCCTTTCACCGCGTCTACGCCAGTGGATCTTGGCTTGGGAGGACCTACCGGAGGCAATCCTAACGTTAACAGCGACAAGGGCAAGTTCAAAACACCGCACCTGCGCAATATCGCCAAGACAGCTCCCTATATGCATAACGGTGTGCTGAAAACATTGAAGGAAGTGGTGCATTTCTACAATACTCGCGACATTCCCGGCCTGTGGCCAGCACCGGAATATCCGGCCACCATGGGTTCAAGTTTCATGGGCGACCTAGGGTTGACCAGCGCCGAAGAAGACGCGATTGTGGCTTTCATGATGACCTTTACTGACCAGTAATCGTCGCATTCTTAGCGGTTCTTTGCGGGTTCAGGGCTGAACCCGTTTTTTTTGCCCAAAATTTAATGCAATACTGGATTAATTTAATGCAATACCGGATTGCTGTTTATCAAGTTCTGGAATTCAATTGGTGGCAACGGACGGCTGAAGTAATAACCCTGAATTTCATCACAACCCTGTGCACGTAAAAAATTCAGTTGCTCCACGGTCTCTACTCCTTCGGCGATGACTTGCAGGTTGAACTGGTGACCCAGGCTGATGATGGAGGACACAATAGAGGAATCATTTTTATCCACGCTGATGTCCTGCACAAACGATTGGTCTATTTTAAGGATATTCACCGGCAGTTTGTTCAGGTAGTTTAAATTGGAATAACCAGTTCCGAAATCATCTATCGACAGTTGCACGCCCAGTTCATGCATCTCGCTCAGGAATTTCATCGCCTCACTGGCCTTGGTCATCATGATGCTTTCGGTGATTTCCAGTTCCAGGTCGCCGGGACGCAGTCCCGTTTCCTTCAACACAGTTGCCACCAGTTGACCCAAGCCCGGTTGCCGTAATTGACGTATGGACAGGTTGACCGCCACAGGGAATACCGGCATACCCTGTCCGCGCCATAATTTCATCTGCATGCAGGCGGTGCGCAGTACCCATTCCCCTATAGGAATAATCTGCCCGGTTTCTTCGGCCACCGGAATAAACTCGGCCGGCGAGACCCAACTGCGGATCGGATGTTTCCAGCGTATTAATGCCTCCACACCACAAACCCGTCCGCTCATCAGGTCTACCTTGGGCTGATAATGCAATGCAAATTCATTATTCTCCAAGGCTTGGCGCAGCTCTGTCTCCATGAAGAACAACTGGTTGGAATGGGAATACATTTCCGGAGCAAACAGTTGAATGTTGTTACGCCCCTCTTCCTTGGCGCGATACATCGCCATGTTGGCCCGCTGAATCAGGGTGGCTGCATCATCAGCGTTATCCGGATAAATGCTGATACCAATGCTGGCCTGAACCGATATTTTCACCAAATCAATACTACAGGGTTCTTTTAATGACTTCAGCAACCTGTCCGCCACGCGTATCGCGCCCTCTGAATCAGTCTCGCGCAGCAGGATAATGAACTCATCGCCTCCAATACGCGACAGGGTGTCCACCTCGCGTATGCATTTTTGCAAGCGTCCGGCAACGCATTGCAACAGACTATCGCCTACTGTATGCCCCATGGAATTATTCACATGCTTGAACCGATCAAGGTCAAGATTAAGCACTGCGAATTGCTGGTTATCACGATGGGCTGCTGCCAGCAATTGTTTAAACCTGTCTTGCAGCAAACTGCGGTTCGGTAAGCCGGTCAGCAGGTCGTAGTTAGACAGGCTGTGGATATTTTGTTCGAATTTAACCTTGTGCACATTGTCGCGCTGTTCCTTCACCACCAGTACTGTCAGCCCGACCACGCTTAGCAGCATGTTGTACATCCAAACATTGGCGGCTTCGGCCAGCGGGGTGGGGGGAAGAAGTTCCGCCGCGTTGCTTAAACTGAAGAAGGTGCCCATATACACCAGGAGCAATGCCAGGCTGACCGTCCGGAAATCAAAACAGAGTGCTGCGCACACAATCAATGGAAAAAGCAGATAGGGTGGGAGATTCTGCCCCATTATGGCCGGGCCGAAACTGGTGAATACCATCATGCACAGCGCGATAAACGCCGCAGCCAGCAAAGCCGCAAATTGGCGCGTCCGGGATGTCCATACAAAGGGAGATGGCCGCAAACAGCTTATTATCGGAGGTGCAAATAACATGATTCCCATCATGTCGCCCATCCACCAAAACATCAGAGTAGGGATGTACTGTTGCCAGCTGGTTATTTCTTGCAGGGCGAACCACAAAGCACCATTAGCAGCACAGAAAAAAGTACTGACCACTGCGCCCCAGCACAGCAAACGAAAAATATCTGCGACATTGTGCAGGTGGGTATCGAAAGAAGCATAGCGGTGCAACAGGTAAGCGCCCAGCCATGCAGCGCCCGCCGCGCCCAAGCTGATGCCCGCAGCTGCAACGACAGGCATACCGGCTGCCACATGGGTCATCAATGCACCCACCAATACCCCGGGCCACAATTGCCTGCCGAACAATAGCAACGCGGCTAGCGCCAGGCCAGATGATGGCCGGAATAATTCCAATGGATATCCGGGCAAGGGAAGGTCAAACTCTACCTGGCTAACTAAAAAATAAGCCAGCACCAAAATGCCCGAACGCAGCCCATTCGATTTAAAATCGAGATGAATACCGGCAAGGGTATCTTGCCTGATCAACATCTGATCCCCGAGCTACCCACCCCATAACCAACAACGATAGGCATGGATCAGTCCCGCCTTGAGTATTCAAAAACTATAGGCTCCAGCAACGGTCGCTCGCATGCATCGCGCAACAACGCTGCGGTTTCGCTCAACGCCAGCTCCTTCAACCGGCAATGTGATTGCGTTATGCCGTTGGCAGATTCTGAAATGCCGCAGGAATGATGGGCCTGGTCCGGTCTGATGCCTTCCGTGGCGGCGTTGCCCAAGGAGTTCAGCGCCGCCACCGGTAAATCCGGATAGCGCATCCGGGCTTCACGCACCCACTGCAGCAAGCGGGCTTGCTGCACACAATCGCAAACATTGCCATCCACCAGCACCATATCGTACTGCTCCAGCTCCGGCTGCGGCATATCCTCCCATGTTTGCTGCACCAGGCGGTGCCTGGTTTTTTCCAGAATCTGGCTCATTAATTGGCGTGCGCCACGCTCTGCACCCAGTAACAGGATATTCATGCAGCCATCCTGGGGGCATGCTCAGGCAAGGTTCCAAACAGCGCGAATTCGGTGATCTCATCTATTTCCATCGCGCAGGCTACAGTCAATACCCGCCCTATCTTGATCGGTGGCCCTAGCCGGCTCACATGTATACCCAGCTTCAGAAACATGCGTTCGATCGCCACGCTGGTCACAGAAACATATCTTTTAATCCCGTTTTTTTGGGCAAATCTGACAGCAGCCTGTATCATTTGAATCGGCGTGTCGCTCAGCCCAAATCCGCCACTTTCCAGTTTTTCGCTGTCAATGGCAAACCTGCTGAGCTCCCATACATCCTTCTGTTGCGGGGCAGGCTGGCCGTGCAACAGCTGGGGAAAAGTATCCCTAAGCATGTTAGGGCCGGTAGTAGGCAGCAACCGCCAGCAACCCAGCACCTCATCGTTATCATCCCTGACCAACACATAAACCGGATTGGCCTCATCAAATTCGTCATGCTCCATACCCTCGTCGCTGGCTACATCCCATCCCAGCCGGTCATGAAAAACATCGTGTCTGAGCCGGTACATTCCGATTGCGGCTTGACGGTTCAACGAACCGTCTCCATGTTGTGCAAACATAATATGTCCCATCGCCTTACCCTCCGTTGGTGGTTGATAACGGTGCTATCAAACAACGGGCAAAGGCGGGGAACAAGCTGTAAGATCCTACAGGGTATGTCTATCCATTTGATTAAATTGGATTATTAGTAGTGGCGGGGTAGATAAATCAGAAAAAGAGAATTGTATTCGCAGCCGGGCGAACAGCAAGTAATGCTTCCGCGGCTAACGGAGAACTCGGGAAGGTACAGGAAAGGGTTACATCACGGAGCGATCAATCCCATCGAAATAGCCCGGGAGATCGCATGCTGACGGTTCGATGCCCCCATTTTTTGGCCGGCATTTTGCAGGTGGAAAGTGACCGTGCGTTCGGTAATATTTAAAATGTCGGCAATTTCCCCACCGGTTTTTCCTTCTGCTGCCCACAGCAAGCATTCTTTTTCGCGGGTGGTGAGCTCCATTTTGGCCAGCGGCAGCGGGCCTTTGCTGAGGATGATACGCTGTACCGCTTCGTGCAGGTAACACGCCAGCAATTGAGCATGACCCATCATATTGACAACATCCTGGGTGCCCTTGGGTGATTCCTTGGAAGTGGCAAGACTAAGCATGGCGGCTTCGCCATGGCCGCCATGGACAGCGAAGCTTGCTCCGCTGCGCAACCCGAAATCCCTGGATTCATTCCACATGGCTGCTTCCTTGCATCCCTTTATAGCCTGGCTATTCCACGGGATCGGGGTAGTCTGCTTCTTGATTATGCAATGATGGACGGTGGGGTCAACCTCCTGATAATTTTGCTCGGTGTAGCGGGTACGCCAAGCTTCAGGATAACCGTTAAGTATGAATTGGTACGGCCGGGTCAACGAGGTATTGACCTGCACCCCGTAGAGAAAATAATCGAATCCAAAATTTTTGGTAATCGTGCTGGTGATGACGTGCAAATCTTCTACTGTAGAGCACTTCAGCAACGATTCGAATAAATCCAGATCAGTCATGGCTCCTCCTGAATGAGGGTAATGCTTATTTTTATTCTTTCCCCTTTACCGGCGCTGACAGGAGGACAAAACCATTTGCCTGGAGGCAAACCCCCAGAGGCAAACATTAGTGACACCCAATAAATTAACCCGGCATACTCTTTGCTGCCATCGTCATCGCCCGCTTGACCGTTGCCCCGATTTCAGCCGGGTTGCGGACTACGTACATACCCAACTGCTCCATCGTATCAATCTTAGCTGTGGCGGTATCGGATTCGCTGCTGATAATGGCGCCGGCGTGGCCCATGCGGCGGCCTGCTGGAGCTGACAATCCGGCAACATAACAGATCAGCGGTTTGCGCATATTTTTGGTGGCCCAGCGCGCCGCGTCCACTTCCTGCGGGCCGCCGATCTCGCCTATCATCAGCACCGCATCGGTGTCGGGATCTTCTTCAAATGCCTTGAGCACAGTCACAAAATCCGTGCCATTGACCGGATCGCCGCCGATCCCTATTGACGATGATTGGCCCAGGCCCAGTTCTGCCATCTGCGCAACCGCTTCATAATTCAGCGTGCCAGAACGCGACACAATACCTATCCTGCCGGGGCTATAAATATGGGACGGCATGATGCCCACCTTGCCCACACCGGGAGTAATGATACCGGGTGTATTCGGGCCGATGATAATGGACTGGGTGCCCATGCGGTAACGTTCAACATGCACCATGTCTTGTACCGGAATGCCGTCCGCAATAACCACTATCGTTTTCACACCAGCATCGATCGCTTCCATAATGGCATCGGCGGCGAAAGGTGGGGGAACAAAAATTCCGGAAACATCGGCGCCCGTTTCCTGCACCGCCTCTTCCACGGTATCAAATACCGGCAAGCCCAAGTGCAGCGTGCCGCCCTTGCCCGGCGTTACTCCACCCACTACATTGGTACCCATCTTGATCGCCTCTTCAGCATGGAAGGAAGCGTGCTGCCCGGTAAATCCCTGGAAGATGACTCGCGAATGTTTGTTCAGCAGCACACTCATGCTTGTTCCTTTCTTAACTGCACCACTTTGCGTGCAATATTATTCGCTTCAATTACGGCTTTTTTGGCTGCATCGTCCAGATTGCTGGCGATAATAAAAGGGAATTTGGAGGCATTCAGAATAGCCCGGCCTTCTTCCACGTTGGTACCCGCCAGCCGCACGACGATAGGCATTTTTATGTTCTGGTCGCGCATCGCCTGGATAATGCCGGTGGCAATCCAGTCGCAGCGGTTAATACCCGCAAAAATATTGATCAGTATGGTTTTGACAGCGGGATCCTGCAACACGATATGGAATGCGTTGGCCATTTTTTTCGGCGTGGCGCCACCGCCCACATCGAGAAAATTGGCCGGCCTGCCACCATGCAGCGTAATCGCATCCATAGTCGCCATCGCCAGCCCGGCACCATTGACAATGCAGCCGACATCGCCATCCAGCGCAATGTAATTCAGCCCATGCGCAGTCGCTTCCACTTCCTTGGGATCTTCTTCGTCAAAATCGCGCAGCTCGGAAATTTCCGGCCGACGATAAAGCGCGTTGTCGTCAAACGTCATTTTTGCATCCAGCGCCAACAGCTGGCCGCTGTCAATAATGGCCAGCGGGTTGATCTCGACCATGACCGCATCGTTATCGCGCATGCAACGGTACACCCCTTTCATGATCTTCACTGCCTGCGGCAGCAACGCTCCCTTCAGGCCGATCTTATTGGCTACCTTGCGGCACTGGAAATCCAGCATGCCGACCGCGGGATCAATCACTTCCTTGATGATACGTTCCGGTGTGCGTTGCGCGACTTCCTCAATTTCCACACCGCCTTCGGACGAGGCAATTAACGTAATGCGGCGCGTAGCGCGGTCAATCACCAGCCCGACATAAAATTCACGCACGATGGTGCTGGCCTGCTCCACCAGCACACGATGTACCAACCGTCCATCGGCCCCGGTCTGTTGGGTAACCAACTTGGAACCTATCATTTCACCGGCAATGGCTCCTACTTCATCAATCGATTTGCCTATCTTTACTCCGCCGGCTTTACCGCGCCCGCCGGAATGGATTTGCGCCTTGACGATCCAGCGCGCGCCACCTATTTCTTCGGCCACACTGACCGCCTGCTCGTCAGTTTGCACCACACGTCCTGACGGCACCGGTACCCCGTAGCGCTTCAGCAAGTCTTTGGTCTGGTATTCATGGATATTCATTCGTAATTCCTTAGTTCATTTCTGGTTAGTCATTTCCAATTTCAATGCTTTCGGCCGACATCATACCACTGCCATCATTTCCAATCATTACAATGATATATCTATTATTTTCGGGTGGGCCGCGCTGCCTCTATCTGGTTAGCCTTGGCCACCAGCACCTGGGCCTGGCGGATCGAAGCGGCATCGATTAACCGGCCATTCAGCGACACCGCGCCCTTGCCTTCGCGCGCCGCCTGCTCCATTGAGGTCAGGATATTCCTGGCACGCGTGACTTCCGCTTCGCCCGGAGTGAATACTTCGTTGGCTAACGCAATCTGCGACGGATGGATGGCCCATTTACCTTCCACGCCCAATGCCGCCACACCGCGTGCCACTGACATGAAACCTTCTGGATCATTAAAATCACCATACGGCCCATCAATCGGCCGCAGGCCGTAGGCGCGGCAGGCCACGACCAATCGCGACAGCGCGTAATGCCATTGGTCGCCCCAATGCTGGACCCGTATGCCGCTAGCATCAGCATCAGTCAGCACCGCATAATTCGGATTCGCCCCGCCCATTTGTGTGGTACGCGCCTGGGTCGATGCGGCGTAATCGGCCACGCCAAACACCATGGCTTCCATGCGCGACGGGCACGCTTGCGCGATCTGCTCGATATTGGCCATGCCCATTGCCGTTTCTATCAGCACATGGAGATTGACCGGTTCAAATTTTTTTGCAGCTTCGATTTGTTCCATCAGCGTCGCGACAAAATACACATCATCGGGACGGTTGACCTTGGGGATCAGTATCGTATCCAGCTTGTCGCCAGCCGCTTCCATCACATCCACAATGTCGCGGTAACACCAGTGTGTATCCAGGCCATTGATGCGCACCGAAACCGAACAGGCCGACCAGTCCATATCATTCAATGCTGCAATCACATTTTTGCGTGCCTGCTCTTTGTCATCCGGCGCGACGGCGTCTTCCAGGTCGAGGAAGACCACATCGGCCCCCGCTGTGGGCGCTTTTTCCAGCATGCGCAAGTTACTGCCGGGTACGGCCAATTCGCTACGGTGTAGCCTAGTCTTAACTGCCATTTTGAATTTCCCCTTTTACTTTAGTTTATTTTAATTTTGCTGATATATAAGCGGACGAAACTATACCAGATGATGGGACTTCTTGTTTTGGACACACCCTGGAAGCTTATGAGCTAAAAATTCAAAATCCTAAGCGAGACAAGGCGCGAAAAAAATTTTAGCGCGCCGCATATGTTTTGATATGTAAGCGTTAAAATTTTTTGCCTCGAAGAGGTTCTCGCACCCGAAGGGTGAGCAACGCAGTATCGCGACGGAGTTTGGATTTTTATGGCCCGGTGCGCCACACCGGTTGTTGCAGCGTACCTGACACGGTTAACGGCATGCTGCCCATATCGGCACGGATTTTCAAATCCACATTCAGGCGGCCGGATAATTGGTTGCCCGAGGCTACATCCACAAATCCATTTCCACTCAATATCCCGGCCGAAATTTTGATCTGACGGAGCTGCACGTTGTCTCCATCCACCACCAGCGTTCCATTCATCTCGTCGAAGTGGGTGCGCCCGGCAGACACACCCTGACGCTTTCCAACCCGCGCCGTTTCTACCATATCAATACCGTTGATGAATCCCTTCTGTACCGAAAAACTTCCTTCCACATGCGGTGACTTGAACAATAGTGGAAGACTGGCACCGCGCAACGTCATGCTGGCCCTGCCATTAATGTCACCATTCAAGCCGGATTGCGGCCATATATCCTGTACTGCCAGCGTTTTTACATTCAGCTGCCCGAGCAGTTGCCAGCCATTCTTCCAGGTCAGGCGGGCGCTGCCCAGTAGTTTGCCTTTGTATAGCATCCCTTCTATTACGCTGAAATTCGCTTCGTTTTCGGAGACCTCACCTTTTATGTTCATTTCGTTGAACAAAATGCCGGGCACAAGTGGCAAACTGTTTTCTTTAATCACGGCACTGACCTGCCAGCGTGATTGTTGCGGCTGCAGCTGGAGAGTGAACTTGCCGTCTTCGCTGCCCCATACGCTTTTTAACAAGTGCCCCTTGCCGTCAAAAAATATCTCACCACTCAGCGCAGGCAAATTGAGTTCAATTCCGCTGATGCGTGCCTTTTGAATCACCATCTGGCTCACCGGAAAATTGGCAGTGGCCGCTGCCGCCTGTATCCCGGACAGCGCTGTGGTGAAAGATTCGGCCTTGAGCGTGATCTCACTGATTTCTACACGTTTGATTGTTTTGATCTGGCTAAACAGGGTCGCAATACTAAAATTCAGCACGACATTGCCTGCCTGCAACTCGTTGCCCTTGCCGATCACCACATTCTTCAGCTCCAGTTTTGGCAATGGCAACAGGCCGGGGCGCATGTGGCCTATGCTGACCGGCTGCTTTAGCTGTGCCGACAGGTTGCGCTCAAGTTGGGTGATATATTCCTGCATGGGCCAGACATAGGGCAGGACTAACGCCAGCGCAACTGCAAGCCCCAGCAAGGTCACGCTTATCTTGCCCAACGGCAGTGGCTGGCGCGGTTCTTTGCGGGCGCGCGCTATTGTTTTATCTGGCGTTTTGGCTGGTGCGATTTTTTCGGATTTTGGCGTAACGGGTTGCGCTGTCTCTGCTTGTTGCGCCTGCGCCTTGGCGCGCTGTTCGGCTTCTGCCCATTTTCTGGCCTGTGACTCGGCCAGCTGGCGTGCCTCTTCTGCTTTTAGCGCGTTATCCTGTTGCGATTTTGAGACGACAGCCTGGGAGGTAGATGCCGTTTCTTTGGCTGTTGCTTCAGCTTGCAATTTTTTGCGGGCTTCCGCTTCCGCCTCGGCTTGGGCTTTTTCTTGAGCTTTTGCCGCTGCCTGCTGCGCTTTTTCTAATTGTTCTTGTTCTTTGGCCTGCGCGGCTTCTTGCTCGGCTTTCAATCGCGTACGATCTTCTGCTTCTTTGGCCCGGGCGGCTTGTTCTTGGGCTTCTTTTGCTTGGGCTTCTTTTGCTTGGGCTTCTGATTTTGCTTGGGCTTCTGCTTTTGCCTGAGCTTCGGCTAGCGCTTGCATTTCGGCTTGTATTTTGGCTTGGGTAGCTGCTTGTGCGGCTTCGGCTCTGGCTTTCGCTGCTTCCTGCTCGGCCTTGCGCCGGGCTGCCTCTGCTTCTGCCCGGGCTTGGCTCTCTGCTTGCGCTTTGGCCTGCGCTGCAGCAAGTTCCGCTTTGATCCTGGCTGCTTCCTGCTCAGCCTTGATGCGTGCTGCTTCGGCTTCAGCTCGCGCTTTGGCCTCAGCCTCGGCTTTTTCCTTAGCCATTGCCGCTATTTGTTCGGCTTTGGCTCTGGCTGCTTCCTGTTCTGCCTTAATGCGCGCAGTTTCAGCGTCGGTTAGCGCTTTGCCCTCAGCCTGAGCTTTGGCTTTGGCCTGCTCCGCTGCCAATTGCGCCTGCTTTCTGGCCGCTTCCTGCCCAGCTTGCATGCGGGCAGTTTCTATTTCAGCATGTCTTCTGGCCTCCGCTTCCTGGCGCGCTTCTATTTCCTTTTGGCTTTCGGCTTGGGCCAGTGTTTCAGCAGGTGGGCGGGCTTGCGCTTTTGCCTTGGCTGCTTCCGCTGCCAAAGCTTGGGGGGTTATCTTGGGCAACACGCTGGTGAAGTCCAGTTCCTCGCCGGAATCTTGCGGCTGGACACCGGGCATGGCCATTTTAAGAGAAGAAACTTTGGGTGCTGCGCTGGGAGTGCTGGCCGTTTTCGGGGCGCTATCCTGACCTTTCTCGTAGAGGTAGCCGTCCTCCGC
Source organism: Gallionellaceae bacterium (assembly GCA_031400735.1). Lineage (GTDB taxonomy): Bacteria > Pseudomonadota > Gammaproteobacteria > Burkholderiales > Gallionellaceae > Nitrotoga. Next base: position 1,306 of record JANNQM010000104.1, on the reverse strand, counting down.
CAACCCCTGCAATATCTCTTCAAACGACGCGCGCAAGCTGGGTGCAGCGCGCTTGGTCAGCTCTTCCACGGTGGACTTGTTGTCCACCAGCACCAGCACTCGCTTGTTGTCGCCAAAGAGATGGCCGGTTTTGCTTTTGAGTTCGTCAGCGCCTTTTGGGGTTTTGACGAATATGGTTTTTTTATCCATAGGGGACAGTAATTCTAATGGCATTTCCATGAATAGGCACCCGAATTATTCGAGAACCAATAAACCATTGCTAAATAACGCCCGGCTTCGTATAATGCGCGCCTTTTATTGCAAGCGAAACCCTAAGGAGTTGCCATGGCAAATACCGCACAGGCCAGAAAACGTGCCAGACAATCAGATAAACAGCGCGAGCACAATACCAGCCTGCGCTCGGAGCTGCGCACCGCCATCAAGCGTGTAGCGAAGGCCATAGAAGCAGGCGACAAGGCTGTGGCAAAAACCTCTTTCATTGAGTCCACCCGTATCGTGGATTCCATAGCCGACAAAAAGATCATACACAAGAACAAGGCTGCCCGTCATAAAAGCCGCCTGTCGGCCGCAATCAAGGCCATGGCCTGACCGGATTCGCCGCAGTATTTTTATTAAAGCCGACATACGCTGTCGGCTTTAATGTTTTCAGGGCCACTTTTCCCTTGCCACGCAAGGGCAGTTAGCCTCAATATACGTTTTTTAAATTTTGATTACGGCGGCTTGGCCGCCGTCTGTCATTTATATATGTCACACTTAATGAACACTTATGCCCGCCTGCCGGTCGCGTTTACGCACGGTGAAGGCGTGTGGCTGTGGGACAGCAGCGGTAAGCGTTATCTGGATGCGCTGTCCGGCATCGCGGTGAACACCCTAGGCCATGCCCATCCGCGCTTTACCGCAGCGCTTACGGCACAGCTTGGCAAGCTGATTCACGCCTCCAACATCTATCAAATCCCCGAGCAGGAACAGCTGGGCGATAAATTGTGCGCCTTATCCAGAATGCAGGAAGCCTTCCTGTGCAATTCGGGTTGTGAAGCGAATGAAGCGGCGATCAAGCTGGCACGGCTGTATGGACACAACCAGGGCATAGAAACTCCCAACATTATCGTGATGGAAAAGGCTTTCCATGGCCGTACGCTGGCGACGCTGTCGGCCACCGGCAACCGCAAGGTGCAGGCTGGTTTCGAACCGTTGGTAAAGGGGTTTGTGCGCGTTCCCTATAATGATCTGAATGGGTTCAACCAGCACCGCCACCACCTCAGCGTTATGCTCGGCGACCTGGCGTATCGCATCCAGATCATTATAG
>JANNQM010000103.1:0-41472 GCA_031400735.1 Gallionellaceae bacterium | reverse complement strand
TCGCGGGCATGGCCCGCTCCTACACCTGGAGTTTTCAACGCATATTGGAAAATGCCCACCGCTATTTTTTTACCAGCCAGGTACTGCTCGCCTTGGCAGCTGCATGGCTGCGATTCTGGACGTTGAGTTTACGCAGGATGTTCTGTACATGATTCTTGACGGTGTTAGGGCTAATGCCGAGTATCTGCGCAATTTCCCAATTGGTTTTTCCAGTTTTTAACCATTGCAGCACTTCACGTTCACGCCCGGTGATTTGCCCGAACTCAATGCCGCTGCTATAGCCTGCCACACGTATCAATGCCGAATGCAAATAAGGTATCAGCAGCTCAAGCAGTTGGGCGTGCGATTTCCCCAGAGGTTGGGGCACACTGGAAAGGCAAAAGAAGGAAAATATATTCCCGTTTTGCCCCATCACTCCATGCGCTGCCAGGTTATGCAATCCTGATTCCGCAAGATTAGTATCAGTGAAAGCAAAGGGCACAGTGTAGTTGCCATAGTCTCCTGGCAGAAGGTCACTTGCCAGCAATACAGGACGCTGGACTTCCTGCCATAGATTCATTGCCCGCCATACTATTCCGGCAGGCGGCGAAGTTATTGCACTGAGATTGTTTGCGTCGTAGCGGGTGCTGCCGAAGCATTCAAAATGAATCTCTTCATGTTCGGGGGTGTTAATACCGCAAAACATCACCTCATGCGGGAATAGATACTGGAAGCTGCTCTGTAACCAGGAAAAAAGATGTTCGCGCCGCGTCATGCGCAATGATGCATCTACTATCTCCATAAACATGGCGCTTTTTTCTTGCGTCAGGCTTTCATTAGTGTTCATGCAGGGTTACCTCAAACTTTCCGCCACCTAACCATTGACCTTGGTGGTTTTCGGGTTTAGCAATTTCATTAATTCTTCCTGGGCACACATCCGTTTGCCGCGCAGCAGGGATTTCCTGCGGTAGCGTCCACGCGCATCCATCTGCCATGCCTCCATGTTATCCATAAGATAAAGTTTGAGGCCTTCGCGCAGGACGCGCTTCTTCAGGCGCCGGTCCAGGACAGGGAAACACAGTTCGATGCGACGGAAAAAATTACGGTCCATCCAGTCTGCGCTGGAAAGATAGACATCGTGTTTCCCCCGGTTGCGAAAATAAAAAACGCGCGTATGTTCCAGGAAGCGGCCGACGATAGAACGGACCTTGATATTCTCGGAAAGCCCCGGCAAGCCTGGACGTAGGGCGCACACACCGCGCACGATAAGCTGGATTTTCACTCCGGCCTGCGAAGCGCTATACAGCGCCTGGATAACTTCCGGCTCAAGCAAGGCATTCATTTTTGCGATAATGCTGGCAGGATGTTTGTTTTTCGCACATTCCGTTTCATTGTCGATCGCTTCGATCAGGTGCTTGTGCAAGCCAAACGGAGATTGCCACAGGTGGTTTAGCTTGTTAGCCCGTCCCAGCCCGGTAAGCTGGGTAAATACTTCATTTACATCCGAACATATTTGTTCATTGCAAGTAAGCAGGCCAAAATCCGTATAGGATTTGGCGGTAATGGCGTGATAATTACCAGTGCCCAAATGCACATAGCGGCGCAATCCGGTTTTGCTGCGCCGCACAACCATGGCCATTTTTGCGTGGGTTTTGTGCCCGACCACGCCATAAATGACATGTGCACCTGCCTCTTCCAGCCGCGCGGCCCAATTGAGGTTAGCCTCCTCGTTAAACCGTGCCAGCAATTCCACAACCACAGTGACTTCCTTGCCGCTGCGTGTGGCGGCAAGGAGCGCTTCCATTAATGCGGAATTTGTTTCAATCCGGTATGCGGTTTGTTTGATTGCGACCACCTGCGGGTCGGCCGCGGCTTGCTGGAGGAATTGGATAACCGGCTCAAATGACTGAAACGGATGGTGCAGGAGAATATCTTGCCTCTGCATGACTTTGAATATATTCGAGGCAATGTTAAGATTTTCCGGGACGCTGGGTAAATAGGGCGGATATTTCAAATCCGGCCGTTTTACCTGTTCGTGGACGTCCATCAGGCGCACCAGATTAACCGGACCCTGAACGCGATACAAATCCTGCTGCTCCAGGGCGAATTGCTGCAGCAGGAAATCGGCCAGTTTCGGCGAGCAATTATCTGCAACTTCAAGTCGTACTGCATCGCCAAAATGGCGTTGCGGCAATTCGACTTGCAGGGAAATGCGCAGGTTTTTTACTTCTTCTTCATCCACGAACAGGTCGCTGTTACGCGTTACGCGAAACTGGTAAAACCCGAGCACATCCATTCCCGAAAACAATTCACCCACATGCGCATGCAAAATGGAAGACAAAAAAACAAAACAATATTCATGATTCGCGAGCTCGGGGGGCAAGCGGATAAACCTCGGCAAAACCCGTGGCGCCTGCACGATTGCAGCGCTGGAACTGCGCCCAAACGCATCGCGGCCTTCCAGTTCGACCACAAAATTCAAGCTTTTATTAAGCACCCGCGGGAACGGATGGGCCGGATCCAGTCCGATAGGTGTCAGCACTGGCATGACTTCACGCAGGAAATAACCCTTGATCCATGCACTTTGCGCTTCATTCCACGATATCCGGCGCAGGAAGCAAATGCCCTCGCGCTCCAGCCCGGGCAATATTTCCTGGTTTAGCAGCTGATATTGCTTGGCAACGAGTGTTGTAGCCAGAACGCTCACTGCTTGATAAACCTGTTGCGCTGTCATTCCGTCGGGACCGGTACCCGCCACTTTCAATTTTATCTGCTCCTTCAACCCGGCCACCCTTATTTCAAAAAACTCATCCAGGTTGCTGCTGACAATGCATAAAAAACGTAACCGCTCAAGCAAGGGCACGCGGCCATCTTCTGCTTGCGCCAGCACACGGCGGTTGAATTCAAGCATGCTTAATTCGCGGTTTAAATAATGGTCTGCGTTGTGCTTTGGCATTGCTGTTACTGCCCCCTATAAAACTATGCTTAAAATATGCAGAATGCAGGTTTTACTTATGACTGCAGAATATGCGCTCCAGGCCCGCAAATAAAAGCACCCTATGCAAACCGGGATTCATGAATGATATAGTGGATATATGTCAGTTTCGTGACTACGGAAATGGTTTTGTCACAATTGCCCGCTATACTTCGCTGCTTCTGTACCACAATTTTTAGAGTCGCCCAAATAGAATCCAATATGAATACGGAACACGATACGCTGGCAGCGGTTGACTTGGGATCCAATAGCTTCCGTTTGCAAGTTGCGCGTATAGCGGACGGCCAGATTTACCCGCTGGATTCTCTCAGGGAAACAGTAAGGCTAGCTGCCGGGTTGACTGAATCAAAATTGCTGGATGAAGCTGCCCAGGCGCGGGCGCTGGCTGCCCTTAAACGGTTTAACGAACGCTTGCGCGGATTTCCGGCAGAGACAGTACGCGCGGTAGGAACCAATACCTTGCGTGTAGCAAAAAATTCAGCTGCATTCTTGCGCGAAGCCGAAACCACGTTGGGTTTCCCAATAGAAATCATTGCTGGACGCGAAGAAGCGCGTCTTATCTATCTGGGGGTAGCGCATAGCTTACCGCCGTCTGCAGAGAAACGGCTGGTCATCGATATTGGCGGCGGATCTACCGAGCTGATTATTGGTGATGGGTTAGAGCCGCTGTTAACCGAGAGCTTGTACATGGGTTGTGTCGGCTATAGCGCCAAATTTTTTCCGGACGGTAAAATCGACAAGCGCAGCCTGGAGCGGGCGGAGCTGGCTGCGCGCAGTGAATTGCAACCTTGGGTAAAAAAATTCAGGGCGACCGGGTGGAGCGAAGTTGCCGGCTCCTCAGGTACGATCAAAGCCATGGCAACGCTGCTGCAACTGAATAATTTCAGCGATAACGGCATTACACCCGAGGGGCTGGCTTTATTGCGCGCTACCTTAATCAAGGCCGGCGATTGCAACCGCTTGCAACTGGAGGGGATGCGTCCCGACCGTGCGCCGGTACTGGCAGGCGGCTTTGCCATTCTGTCGGCAATTTTTGCCGAACTCGGATTATCGCACATGATTTACGCAACCGGCGCTTTGCGGGAAGGTGTGCTGTACGACTTGATCGGACGTGTACATCATCATGATATGCGCGATGTCACGGTAGACCAGTTCATGCGCCGCTATCATGTTGATACGGTTCACGCCCAACGCGTGGCCGATCTCTCCTGTCAATTGTTCCAGCAGATTGCCATTAAAAATTCAGACGACATGATGACGCTTGAATGGGCCGCAAAGTTGCATGAAATTGGTCTGTCCATTGCCTATCGAGGCTATCATAAACATTCCGCGTATATTGTCCAGAATGCGGACATGCCGGGCTTTTCCCAAATGGAACAGGCGCGCCTGGCGCAACTGTTGCTCGCCCACCGTGGCAAGCTGGGCAAAGTAACGCTGTTACTGGTGCAACCCAAAGAACGCGCATTGATTTTTTGCTTGCGCCTGGCCACGGTGTTTTATCGCAGCCGTAACGCCGCTGAGTTACCCGAAATAATTTGCCGTTCGGTGCCACAAGGTTTCAAGGTGCTTCTTGACGCAGATTGGCTGGCAGCCAATTCCCTGACTGAAACTGCGTTGCGTGACGAAGCGGTGGAATGGGAGGCAAGCGGATTGACGCTGGTTCTTAATACCAAGCCCTCTGCCGCACAGTCGTAGGTCGCGACAGGATCATGGTAGCGGAGAAATACCTAAAGAATGTCAGGTGAGATGACAGCACGTAAAAATGTTTGGGTCGAGCCTTCTCGCACCCGATAGCTAAACCACCAGACATTGGCTTTTTTGATGCTCCAGTCAGCTTCGATGCCGGACAGCAACCATGCCGCAACCCGGCCCAGCGTTGGCTGATGACCTACAATCAGCACAGTACCTCGGCTGGTTGGCCACCCGGCAACATTCAAGATGTCCGCAACCGTTGAATCTGGCGCCAGCGTTTCCAAGACCGAAAAAGGCATTTGCAAGGCCTCAGCTGTCTGCTGGGTGCGCAATGCCGGGCTAGCCATAATGGTGGCATTCTGCGGCAGGTGAGAGACTAGCCAGCCTGCCACGCATTGCGCGTCTCTCACTCCCCGTTGGGTAAGCTCGCGCGCCAAGTCAGGTGTGCCTTCCCTAGCTTCCGCATGACGCCATAAGATCAAATTCATAGTGCCTCTATAAATTAATCCATGCCAAATGTAAATCACCCGGATGAACCAGTAACACGCATATATTTTGTAAGACGAATATATTTACCGGTTTATACTGAACACCCACCAAGATTCCACAATCTCGCCAAGGAGACTCTATGTCAACCTCAAAATCAGCGCAAAATATTTCGTCCCGTAAAGCCCCCGCAAAAACCACTCGCACTCCTGCCTCAGCGGGCAGGCGAAAAACTGGGGTGGCAAAACCCAAGCCCGCACAAAAAAATACAGTTCAGGGGACGAAAACCAAACAATTAAAATCCAGAAAACCAAAAAAATTGGTCAAGGAAAAAAAAGAAAAGCTGATTCGGGATAATTTCACTATGCCGAAACAGGAATTCGAAAAAATTGCGGAGCTTAAGGAAAGATGTTCTGGTCTGGGCCTGAACATAAAAAAAAGTGTACTGCTGAGGGCCGGTTTGCATGCATTAAGCAAGCTTACGCCACAACAGTTGAAAGCTGCCGTATCCAAAGTAGAAAAAATCTAAGTTGGCTTAAACCACGAAAGTTTTTCTCTCAGGGAAACTACTCCTCCCACTATTATTAAGGTCGGCGCTCTAAGTTTTGCTGCCACGGCTTGCTCTGCCAGCGTGGCCAGTGTGCCGGAAACAACTCGCTGATTTTGTGTGGTGCCTTGCTGGATGATGGCGGCTGGTGTGGATGCTGGCAGGCCGTGTTGCACAAGTTTTTCGCATAACATTTCCAGGCCAGGCAGCCCCATGTATACGACTATGGTTTGCCTGGGGCGCGCCAGCATGTCCCAATCCAGGTCCATGCCGCCGTCTTTGAGGTGCCCTGTTACAAATACGCAGGATTGGGCGTGGTCGCGGTGTGTCAGCGGTATGCCGGCATAGGCCGCAACACCGGATGCAGCGGTGATTCCGGGTACCACCTGAAAGCTGACTTGATGCTGCGCCAGTGTTTCGATTTCTTCGCCGCCGCGTCCGAAAATGAACGGGTCGCCGCCTTTGAGGCGTACCACCCGTTGACCCGATTTGGCCAGCCTGACCAGAAGTTCGTTAATGCTTTCCTGCGGCATGGTGTGGTCGCCGCGTATCTTGCCGACAAAAATTCTTTCCGCATCGCGCCGTGTCATGTCCAGCACCGGCTTGGAAACCAGGTTATCGTACAGCACCACATCCGCCTTCTGCATTAAACGCAACGCCCGAAAAGTCAGTAAATCCGGGTCTCCCGGGCCTGCGCCGACCAGGTACACTTCCCCCTGCGGAATTTTTCCATCTCCGCGCAGCATGGTCTGCAGCATTTCAGCGGCGCTTTTTTCGTCCCCTGCAAAAATTTTTTCAGCGACCGGCCCTTCCAATATATCTTCCCAGAATATCCGGCGTTGAATGGGGTTGCTGATTCGGGTTTTGATGAGTTGCCGGAACTGGGCGGCAAAAGTGGCCAGCCTGCCGTAACCATGCGGGATCAGTGTTTCCAGTTTGGCGCGCAACATTCTGGACAACACAGGCGCGACGCCACCGGTCGAAAAAGCCACCATCAGCGGCGAGCGATCCAGAATCGCAGGGAAGATAAAGCTGCACAGCGCAGGGTTGTCGACTACGTTCACCGGGATGTTTTTGATGTTGGCTTGGCGCGAAACCGCTTCATTGGTCGCAGTGTCATCTGTTGCCGCCACCACCAGCGCGATACCGTTCAGGTGCTCAGCCAGAAACCGTCCGGGTAGATATTTTATTTCATCCAGCGCGGCTAATTGGGCGCACAGGCTGGGCGCCACCACCAGGACTGCTGCGCCTGCCTTGCGCAACTGCACAGCTTTTCGGTAGGCAACCTCGCCACCCCCTACGACCAGGCATGGCTTGCCCTTGAGGTCTAAAAAAATTGGCAGGTAATCCATTTAGGGCGCCTCTAAAAATCCAAACTCCGTCGCGATACGGCGTTGCTCGCAAAAAATTGCTCCTTACATATCGATTATATGCGGCGTCGCAATTTTTTGCTCGCGCCTAGTCTCGCTTATAACCAGCCACTTGGTTGGCGTTTTTTGACAACCTAGTGGAATGGCTAGTTAGTTCATCAGGATTTTGAATTTTTAGAGGCGCCCTTTGAATAAGATGAGAACGCTAATTCAAATAAACAAGTTGATGTCCGCGCTGCCGGCGAATTCCAGGAATGACGCGGCACCGCCATATTCAATATTGTCTATAAAGTCGCTGCGTTCAAAATCGAAAAGATCGACCGTCATCTGGCAGGCAATCAATTTTACCTCGGCCTCAAGACATAGGGCACGCAACTCTTCCAGCGATGCGACACCTTTTTTCTTCAGCTTGTCTTTCATCATCGCGGTTGCCATTGTTTCCATTCCAGGCATGGCCTGCAGCAGTACCGGCATTGAAACAGGCATGGGCATGGCCGGATTGGCGAGCGGGCTGATCTTGACGCCGGACAAATCCCGGCGCAGCAATTGCAGGCCATAAAAGGTAAAAAATATTTGAACTTGATAGCCCAGGGCGGCAGCCGTCGAAGCGAGGATGAAGGGCGGGTAGGCCATGTCCAGCGTGCCCTTGCTGGCAATGAGCGCCATTTTTTTCATGGTTTATCCTTTCAGCTATTTTTTCTGCATGTAGAAAATGTAAGTCCCATTTTCTTCGCTGAAGGAAAGCAATGAATTTTCGGTCTGGTGGGCAAATGCCTGCATATCCAGCACGGAACCTTTGTCAGTAGTGATTATTTTAAGCACTTGTCCGGATGGCATGTCAGCCAGTGACTTTTTGGTTTTCAGAATGGGCAATGGGCAACTCAGGCCTTTTACGTCCAGTTCCTTGTCAAAATTCATTCAGGTCTCCTTGAAATTGATATTGCAGACAAGACCGGATGCTTGCCTGCCCAATGCTTGCGCGGCGCGCCACGATGCTTTCCTGTACAATTCCCCGCTGCCAATGGAACCTGGCCTGGGGCACTGCCAGCATGGAGCCGCCATTATGGTACACCATGGGCATAATGTGGAACGGGAATGGTACTGCTATGCTGGTGCCCAGAAGAGGACTCGAACCTCCACACCTTGCGGCACACGGACCTGAACCGTGCGCGTCTACCAATTCCGCCATCTGGGCTTTAAGATTGCTTGAGGGCGCGTAATTTAATCGTTATAGGATAGGCTGTCAATGACAAGTAGGAAAAAGAACATCCGCGAGCTCGACCCATTTCTGGAGCGCGAGCGCGAGCAGTATCAACAACCCTTACCCAGTCGGGAGTACATTCTGCAATTGCTGGCGGAGCAGGGCGTGCCGCTGGCCGAAGACGACCTGTGTCAGTTGCTGCAGATAAAGGAAGAAGAGGCAGAGCTGTTCACGCGCCGCCTGCGCGCGATGGAGCGCGATGGCCAGATTATGCGCAACCGCAAACAGGCGATTTGCGTGATGGACAAGCTGGACTTGATTAAGGGGAAAGTACAAGGCCACCCGGATGGTTTCGGGTTTCTGATCCCTGAAGACGGTAGCCCCGACTTGGTGCTGACTGCGCGCGAAATGCATAAAGTGCTGCATGGCGATATTGCGATGGCGCGTATTAGCGGCATCGACCGTCGTGGGCGGCGCGAGGCGCGTATTGTCGAAGTGCTGGAACATGGCACGACACGATTGGTTGGCCGCTTGTATGAGGAACATGGCATCCAGTTTGTCGTCGCGGAAAACCGGCGCATCAGCCAGGATATCCTGGTTGCCCCCGGCGAACGCAGCACAGCCAAACCGGGGCAGGTGGTGATGCTGGAAATATTGCAACAGCCCAGCAAGAATGCCCAACCGATAGGCCGCATTATCGAAGTGCTGGGCAACTATGCCGACCCCGGCATGGAAATCGAAATTGCGCTGCGCAAGCATGATTTGCCGAATGAATTTCCGTCCGACACGCAACGTCTGGCAAAAAAATTTGCAGCCAGGGTGCCACCTGAAGATTATGCCGGACGCGAAGATGTCCGCAAGCTGCCGCTGGTCACGATTGACGGTGAAACCGCGCGTGACTTTGATGATGCAGTCTATTGTGAACCCAAGGATGGCGGCTTCCGCCTTGTCGTAGCGATTGCCGATGTCAGCCATTATGTGCAGCCGGGCGATGCGCTGGACAAGGAAGCGCTGAACCGTGGCAATTCGGTCTATTTCCCGCGCCGCGTCATTCCGATGTTGCCGGAGGAATTATCCAACGGACTGTGTTCGCTTAATCCGGATGTCGAGCGCTTGTGCATGGTGTGTGACATGCAGATCAACCCACGGGGCGACATCGAAAAATATCGTTTCTATCCATCAGTAATGTTGTCGAATGCGCGTTTGACCTACAACCAGGTAGCCGACGTGCTGGCCAATCCGCAAGGGGAAATGGCCCAGAAATTCACGGCATTGGTGCCGCACCTGAACCACTTGTACACATTGTTCAAGACCTTGTTGCAGGCGCGCGAAAAGCGTGGCGCAATCGACTTTGAAACAATAGAAACACAAATGGTGTTCAACGAAAACGGAAAAATTGAACGCATTATTCCGGTGGTGCGCAACGATGCCCATCGCTTGATCGAAGAATGCATGCTGGCGGCTAACGTGTGCACGGCCAATTTCCTGAGTGAACACAAACATGCGGTGTTATACCGCGTGCATGAAGGTCCGACCCCGGAAAAGCTGGTGGCGGTGCGCGAGTTCTTCAAGGAATTCGGACTGGACCTGGGTGGTGGTGAGGAACCGCAGGCCGGGGACTATGCCAAGCTGTTGAAGCAGGTCAAAGGCCGCCCTGACATGGCATTGCTGCAAACCGTAATGCTGCGTTCATTGCGCCAGGCACGATATTGTCCTGACAATACTGGCCATTTCGGCTTGGGCTACGAGGCGTATACCCACTTTACTTCACCTATCCGCCGCTATCCCGACTTGCTGGTGCATCGCGCGATCAAGGCAGTGCTCAACAGTAAAGTCTATAAGCCGCATGACAAATGGGAAGCGTTGGGAGAACATTGTTCACTGACCGAACGGCGTGCCGATGATGCGACGCGCGATGTCGAGGCCTGGCTCAAATGCTTCTATATCCGCGACCATCTGGGCAGCGTGTTCAATGGCACTGTCTCATCCGTCACCGGCTTTGGCCTGTTTGTTGCGCTGGACGATTTGTATATCGAGGGTCTGGTGCATGTGTCTGAACTGGGCACCGATTATTTCCATTTCGATCCCACCAAACATCAGATGCTGGGCGAGCGCACTGGCAAGCGCTACCGGCTGGGCGACCGGGTGCGGGTCAAGGTGGTGCGGGTGGATATGGAAAGCACAAAGATTGATTTTGTGCTGGAGAGTGTTGAAAGCACAAACGCTGAGATTGATCCCGGCAAGATCGGCGCTTGGGGCCAGCAGGCAAAAAAATCCCTGCCAGGAAAAGGTTCGCCCCGAATGGCACCCAAAGTGAAGACCAGCAAGGAAATGTCTACGGTTGAAAAATCTTCCAAAGGGAAGTCTTCCCCAGAAAAAAATCTAGAAAAATCTATTAAAGAAAAGTCCCGCCCACCAAAATCCCACAAGCCAAAAAAACAGCATGGCTGAAAGTCGCGTCATACATGGCTTTCATGCTGTTACTGCGCGCATCCGTCAGCATGCGGATAGCGTGCTGGAATTATATGCAGACACCCAGCGCCGCGATCCGCGCATGCGCGATTTGCTCAAGCTGGCGGAAACGCATGGTGTGCGCATTGTTCCGGCAGAGGGTAAACGTCTTGACGGTATGGTCGGCAATGCACGCCATCAAGGAGTTGCCGCCCGGGTAGATGCCGCGCAGAAAGTGCTGCACCTGGATGATGTGCTGGATACGCTGACTGAGCCTGCGCTGCTACTGGTGCTGGATGGCGTGCAAGACCCGCATAACCTTGGCGCTTGTCTGCGCAGTGCGGATGCTTTTGGCGTGCATGCGGTGATCGCCCCCAAGGACCGGGCGGTTGGTTTAACCGCAACCGTGGAGAAGGTGGCTTGCGGCGCAGCGGAGACCGTGCCTTATATCACTGTCACCAACCTTGCGCGCACGCTGCGCGAATTGCAGGAACGCGACATCTGGGTAGTAGGTGCGGACAGTGAGGCGGAAACAGATTTGCATGGCTTTCACCACGGCGGCGCATTAGCCTGGGTGCTGGGCGCAGAAGGCGAAGGCCTGCGGCGGTTGACGCGCGAAACATGCGATCAACTGGTGCGTATTCCGATGTTGGGTAGTGTGGAAAGTTTGAATGTGTCGGTGAGCGCGGGGGTGTGTTTGTTTGAGGCCAGGAGGCAGAGAACATCAAGGTAAAGTAAAATATTAACTGCTTTGGTTAAAGTCATGGTAATGTTGCATTTATCCATGATTCTGATGGATGATAATTTAACTATTTCTGGGGAGAGGATATGTTGAAATTTGATTTCTCAGTACTAACGCGGGACGGTCAAAAAATTGACAGCATCATAATCGCTGGCAAAGACCAAACCGATGCGGAGCGCAAGCTGCGCCAGATGTATCACCACTGCAGGGTGTTTCGTTGCGAAATAAAACAGAAGGAAGCAAGGTATTGGCAGGCAATATCATTCGAAGATATTTTGACTTCCATTACCAAATAGCATTTGTTGTTACGTGATCAGTCCGTCGGCCTCTAATTCGGACAGCAGGTCTGTATAGTTTTGCGCTCCCCGGCTGGTAGGGGAATGTTCATACACCGTCTTGTTAAGGGCGGGACTTTCAGCCAGGCTCACGCTTTCCGTGATGCTGGTACGGCAAACTTCCCTGCCGAATTTTTCATCCAACATACGCAACACTTCCCATCCCATACGGCGACGGCTATCAAAACGTGTCAGCAGATAGCGGCGGTTGATACGGCGTTTCAGGATGGGCTCCAGTGCCTTGAGGGTATTTTCAAACTTGATGCCGCCCTTGACCGAGAGATGGTCAGCCGCAATCGGGACAATAAGAAAGTCACAGGCAAATATTGCATTGAGCGAGAGCACGCCGATCAACGGGCTGCAATCAATTACTACATCCCTTGAACTACCCCGCATCTTCTCGCCCAGCAAGCTGGTATTGAGCCGGTTTACCACGTTGTAATTTTTGGCGAACAATGCATCCACTTTGGATAACGCGTTGTGTGCCGGGATGACGTTGAAGCCACTTCTTGAAGGGTGCATCAGTTCATTCAGGGGGCGATTGCGCTCGAACATGCTCAAAACTGTATCGTCCCCTGATTGAGCAGTAATGCCGGTAATGTCGCTAAGCTGCGCCTGCGGATCCAGGTCTATGCAACATGTGTCGCGCCCATTACGGGTAAGTGCGGCAGACAGATTAAGCGCAGTAGTGGTTTTACCTACGCCCCCCTTCTGGTTGAATATGGCGATTACAGCCATAACAGATTGCGATCCAGCATATACATCGTAACGGATGCCCCCCGGCTATATGAATAGACACATTGTTGCCATAGTTTAAACCATATTGCCGCCCTCAAGGGGAGGAGTAACTTCCTTACGTTTATAAACTTTGGGTTCTCTTGCCAGGTACCCTGATAAAAACAACGCCAGCACAGTGTAGGTCAGGAACAGGTAATAGCCCGGTTGCAGTGAAGTGGCATTGGTAGTCAAAATAACCAGCTCCTGACTGGCCGACGTTAACTTGCCAAACTGGCTGGTAATGATGCCATTAAATCCAATATAGGCCATGAATATCGCCACCACCATCACATCCGCCATGGACCACTTGCCGGATTTGAAAACAAAGAAGTTAATCACGCGGTTGTTTCTCGAACCGCGCATGTTGAAATAATATCCTAATGAAGCTGTCAGTTTCAGCAGCGGGAAGAGGATGCTGAAAGTAATCAGCAAGGCCCCCACAATTTTCATCAGCACATCCTTGTGGGTGATCATCACCCAAAATACGTCAAGAATGCTTTTGCTCTGGAAATACAAAACCTGATTTTCAAAATTTACTGGATGCCCCATTAATACAAAAACCATCTGTGAGATGGTTGCTTCCATGTCTATCATCGGCGTCGTAACCCCGCCAATCAATAATATGACCAGTGACAAAATAAGAAGTGAATACCGTGATGGGGGAGGGGGACCTTTTCTGAATCCGGCTAACGCATACAGGATAAGGGAGAGCAGTATTAACAGCATAGCTTCATTGTAAATCCGCTCTTCCTTGACTGCAATTTCCTCGCTTAGCTTGGTCTTTGCTTCTTCTACGTCCTTGCTGCCAGTGCGGGTCAGGATGCGGTTTATCGGAGAAGTATTTTGTGTATCAAAAGTGTGGCTGAAGTATTGCTCAAGCTGTTTGTTGAGCATGGCCTTTAATTGCTTCTTGGTTTTGGTTTTTGTAATTTCATTAATCAATGCATCTGCGTATTCCGGAATTCCTTTTTTAATATCCTCTATATTAATAAAAGCTTTCATTACGGATTGCTTGATTTTACCTTTGGTTGATTTTGAATTCTCCTCCCGAATTTGCCCATAGACCTTGTCAATCAACGTATTCAACAAGGCTTCAACCGGCTTGCGCAACTCACGTTTGGTGGCTTTGGTCAGGTATAGATTGTTTATTTCTTCGGTCAGTATTGCGGTAACTTGTACCTTCCACTCATCTATGCTGAGCAGGCCATATTTGATGTGGTTAAGTTCGGCGCGATCGTATTTATTTTTCTGGTTGGAAATGGAGTTTTGAATAATCTGATAGCACAGGAGTGCCGAAGCAATAACAATCACTATCGATATAATCAGATTTAACAGCTTCATGTGGAGCCTTAACGTACTTGAAGGTCATGCCAACCTAGAGCAGGTGCGTAATGATTGTATTGTCTAATAGGACTGTCGCCCAGTGTACATAAGTCTTGATTCTTGGAAAATTACATATTCTCCGATAAACCTATACTTGGGAATCATACCGAGTTTTCTTCCCAAAATCAGGAAGAGTTCCGCTTGTAATCGGATAAAAGCCTAATCAATCTTGTATGGTATAGTTATTGCTTGCATTTCTAAAGCTTGTCGCCGTTAATTAACTGATCGGTCACGGGCATTGGTATGTAAGTAATTCGTGGGGGGTACATCCTCTGGTTCATTCAATTTTTATCTGGAGAAAATTATGCGTAATACTAAAAGTATCATTGCAGCATTGGTCTTGTTGTTTTCAGCATCGTCGGCATTCGCAGCAACTGTTTGCCAATCTACCCCGGGATATATGGGAAATTTAGAGGTACACAGCTATAAGGCCCAAGCTAGTGGTAATACTGGTGGGGGTGTATGTGACCCAGCTTTGGGTTGTGATGGCTATATAGGCATCCCTTTGTACACATGTAGTAATTTAACCGGTACAGTGGCATGGGCATACGTTCTGACCGGATCAGCCTATGATAATGCTTTGGTAAATATGGTTTATTTTATGAAGCAAGCTGGTAAACCAGTAACTTTCTCGTACAAGCTCAATGCGACAGCGTGGAACGGAAAAATAGTCATTGGAGGCGTCGCTAAGTAAATTAACAGAAATGAGCGCAGGCTCGTTATCAGGCTTGCATTGCAAAAATGGAGCAATGCAAGCCTAATTTGTGTGCCCACCTGTCCCTAGATTCTCTCATCCTAAGCTTTAAACAGATTCGGCAAAGTGTCTATGCCGATGTTCGTTAATTAATCTTCGCGCTTTCTCGCAGTCGCGCGTGGAAAATGCAGCAGTTCAAAAATCGCCGTGGCATATTTCCTGAAGCAGCTTCAGTCTGCGCGCGTCTATCTTTCCTGCCTCTGTCGCTAGTTTCAGCGCACAACCTGGTTCATGCAAGTGGCGACAGTTGTTAAAGCGGCACTGTCCACGGTAAGGCGCAAATTCAACGAACCCTTCTTCAATATCGCCAAAATCCAGATGGTGCAGGCCAAATTCCTGCATGCCGGGGCAATCAATCAGGTGGCTGTCTGCATTCAGGTGGTACAGACGTGCCTGGGTCGTGGTGTGTTTGCCTGAGTTCAGCGCAGTGGAAATTTCGCGCGTCGTGGCAAAGGCGTCCGGTAACAGTGCATTAATCAGCGTGGATTTCCCCATGCCGGATTGTCCTACCAGCACGCTGCTGTGACCTTGCAGATAGGGCAGCAACGGGGCGATGTCCTGTTTGGCGGTTAACTCAAGTACCCGGTATCCGATGGCGCGGTAGGGTTCCAGCAGCGCGCGTGCCGCCGATGCCTGGGTGGACAGGTCGCATTTGTTCAGCACGATCAAGGTGGCCAATTGCTGATGATGCGCGGCAACCAGACAGCGCGCCAGAACTTCATCGCTCCAGGTAGGCTCGCTGGCCACCACCACGATGATTTGCGTCACGTTAGCTGCGATCAGTTTCTGGCGGAATGCATCCGAGCGGTGCAGCAAGGATTTGCGTGGCAGTATTTTTTCAATGACGCCTTGCGACTCGCCGGAAAGTTGAATTTCGACCCTGTCGCCGCAGGCGACTTCGCTTTTTTTTCCGTGGGTCAGGCAGGGTAGCAATTTTCCGTTGGCTATTCCGCCATCTTCCAGTTCGACCAGATATTTCCGGCTAAAGGTCGCAACGACCTGGCCTTGAATAGTTGCGCTCAAATTTTGAGCAAGGCATCAACCTTGGCGGCACAAATGAAATCGTTTTCGGACAGGCCATTCACCGAGTGAGTGGTGTATTCCACATGGCAGGTGTTATAGGTCACCGTCAATTCCGGATGGTGGTCTTCGCGGTGTGACAGCCATGCCACCGCATTGACGAAAGCCATGGTCTGGTAATAGTTCTTGAACTGGAAGGTTTTGCCGATCAGGTGGTCATATTGCATCCAGCCGTCGAGTTGCTGCACCAGTTGGTTGGCCTTGTCCTGCGATAGTGGCGGAGTGCCTGCGGCGCAGGGTTTGCATTGCTGGCCAGCCAAATCCTGAGAAGTGGCGCTCACTTGAATTTGTAATACTGCTGGTTGAGGTAGGCAGCCAGGTGTTGTTCTTGTTGCGGGGTAAGGCTGGCGCCGACCATGCCTGAACATACTTTTATTTGCGGTATCAATTTTTCCGCGTAAGTCACACTGCGCTCGGCACGGGTAAAGATCGCGCTGCCGTCACCCCCCATCTTGCCCATGTGGCAGCGGTTGCACTGGAATTGATCAAATAGTTTTTTGCCAGTCTTGGCGTCGCCTTCAGCAAAAGGCGCGGCTTGCGCCGAGCCGCACAGCAACAAAATTAACGTGATAACTTTTATCATGGTCAAGCTCCTTGTAAAGTTTGCAGGCGGGCAATGCGCAGCAGCGCAGGGGGATGCGAATCGTAGAACGTGGAGTACAAAGGGTCCGGTGTTAAGGTGGACGCGTTATCCTGGTACATTTTAACCAGCGCGCTGGCCAGCTCATGCGCATCGGTTTGCTGTGCGGCATATTCATCCGCTTCGAATTCGTGCTTGCGCGAATAATAACTCATCAGCGGATGCAGTAAAAAGGTGAATACCGGCATCGCCATAAAGAACAGCAGCAGCGCCACGGCGGTGGCCAGCGAAATATCAGGCATGGTAACTCCTAAACCCTGATAAAACCACTCCGCCTGCATCAATTGCGCCAGCAACCACAACATGCCCAGGCTCAGCGCAAAAGTCATCACAATGCGTTGCAACACATGGCGGCGCTTGAAATGCCCCAGCTCATGCGCCAATACCGCCTCAATTTCACTGGCTGACAGGCGCGACAACAGCGTATCAAAAAATACGATACGCTTGGTTTTGCCGAAACCGGTGAAGTAAGCATTGCCGTGCGCGCTGCGGCGCGAGCCATCCATAACGAACAGTCCTTGCGCGGTAAACCCGCATTTTCTCAATAATGTCTCTATGCGCGCCTTCAGAGTTTCATCCTGCAGCGGCAAAAATTTGTTGAACAGCGGCGCAATAAATGACGGGTAAATGAACAGCAGCACCAGATTGAACACTACCCACACGCCCCATACATACAGCCACCAATTGCCACCCATGCGTTCCATCAGCCACAGCACGCCAAAAAGCAACGGCAGGCCGAGCAGTGCGCCCAGCAATAATCCTTTTGCCGCATCGGCCAGATAAAGCGCCAGCGTCATTTTGTTAAAACCATAGCGCGCTTCGATGACGAATATGCGGTACAGGCTGAACGGGATTTCCAGCAGGGAACCCAGCAACAACACCGAAACAATGATGGCCATACCCTGCGTAATGGGCCCGGTGACCGCAGCTTGCCAAAATTCGGCGATCCATTGTATGCCGCCGCCGAGCGTGAATATCAGCAGCAATATTGCTTCGAACAGCGCATTCAACATGCCCAGGCGGGTTTTTGCGCTGGTGTAATCCGCCGCTTTTTGGTGAGCGGCCAAGTCAATTTTTTCCTGAAAAGCGGGTGGCACAGCGGCGCGGTTGGCTGCGATATGGGCCAAGTGGCGCTGCGCCAGCCACAGCTTGGCCAGTGTCGTTAGCAAAAGCGCGCCGAGAAATAATGCTGAAAAATAAAAAGGGGTCATTGCATATCCTGAGTATGGATGCACGGATCAAGGCCAATGTGACACAATAGGCGCCCGACGGCTCGGTACGACGACAGGATTATGGCACAAAATCAAAACTACCTTATCTGGATAGACATGGAAATGACCGGCCTGGTGCCGGAAACCGACCGCATTATTGAAATCGCATTGGTGATTACCGACAGCGAGCTGAATACCGTGGTGGAAGCGCCGGTGCTGGTTGTGCATCAACCGGATGCGGTGCTGGATGGTATGGATTCATGGAACAAATCTACCCACGCCAAATCCGGGCTAATTGATAAGGTAAAAGCCTCCGCGCTGGATGATGCCAGTGTGGAAACGCAGATGCTGGCCTTCCTGAAGCAACATGTGCCGGAAAAAGTTTCGCCCATGTGCGGCAACTCGATCTGCCAGGACAGGCGTTTTCTGGCACGCTGGATGCCGCAACTGGAAGCCTATTTCCATTACCGTAATCTGGATGTCAGTACACTGAAGGAATTGGCCAAACGCTGGAAGCCGGAAGTGGCGCAGGCTTTAAAAAAACATGGCAAGCATGAAGCGCTGGCCGACATTTACGAATCCATCGGCGAGATGAAACATTACCGCGAACATTTTATTCGGCTGTAATGGGTGTGTGGCGTTGAGGCAATTGTAGGGGAGCGATTCACCCTTCGGGTGCGAGAACCTCTCCGAGGTATCGCGCCCTCTGCGAAAAGGGCGCGATAAATCGTGCCCCTACAACTTGGTGGTTTCTCCCGCTGCCATTGTCTTCATTTTTGTCCTTGAGTGATTTTTCTTCAACGCTTTTTCCAGCGCCTGGGGCGTGCCCCCCAAGGCTGGGAAAGTGCCATAGTGCATCGGAATCACGATGCCGGGTTTGACCAGCTTGACTGCTTCCGCTGCGCGCTCCGGCCCCATTGTGAAATGCCCGCCTATGGCCGCCAGCATCACATCTACCTTGCGATATTGCCTGACCAGCGCCATGTCGGAAAACACATCGGTATCGCCGGTATGGTAAATGGCAGGACCATTTTTGATGCTGACCAGAAAACCGCCGGGGCTGCCGCCATCATGTATGTTCTTCGCACCATCTGGCTCGCCTACTGTGGAGCTGTGTACCGCAGGAATAAACGCAACCTTCACTTCACCTTCCAGTAACGTCAGTTCACCTCCAAAATTTCCCATGGTATCCATGCCGGTTTGCTGTTCCGGATAACCGCCGTATTGCGCCAGCGACTTTCCCAAGTCAAAAGTCGCCACCAGTTTTGCGCCGGTTCTTTTGGCGATTTGCACACTGTCGCCGACATGGTCAAAATGGCCGTGGGTAATCAGGATCAGGTCCACCTTGTCCAGCGCGGCTAGATCTTCCTTACCTGTTTTGTTGGCGGGATTGGTCAGCCACGGATCGATCAACAACACTTTGCCGGAGGGAGTTTTTATTTTGAATGCGGCATGACCGTACCAGGTCAGTTCGGTACCAGCGGCAACAGCTGAAAGAGGAACCAGCAGCAGTATTACTATCGTGAGGGTTTTTCTTATGACGCGAATAGGCATATCAACACTCCTTTATCAATAACCCCCTTGAATTCTAAAGATGGTCAGGCCTTGGCCCCCGCTGCCAGCGCCCGCAACCGGCTCTGCTCGCGTTGCGTGGCATCGGGTTTATCCAGCCAGCCATGCAAATTATCCAGCACCAGATCAGTCAGCGCGTGAATCCATTCCGGCCTCTCGTTCAGGCAGGGAATGTAGTGGAATTCGCCGCCACCTGCATGCAGGAAATCTTCCTTGCCTTCCTGCGCAATTTCTTCCAGCGTTTCCAGGCAATCAGCGACAAAACCGGGGCAGACCACGTCTACGCGTTTGGTTTTCTTTTTGCCCAATGCTTGCAACGTCGCGGTGGTGTAGGGCTGTATCCACTCGGCCTTGCCGAAGCGCGACTGGAAGCTGATGGTGTACTGCTCCTTGCCTAGACCCAGCGCCTCCGCAATCAGGCGCCCGCTTTTCTGGCATTCGCAATGGTAGGGGTCGCCTTTGTCCAGCGTGTAGCGCGGCACGCCGTGAAAGCTCATCACCAGATGTTCCGGGCGGCCATGGATAGTCCAGTAGTCGCGGATATTCTGCGCGGTGGCCGCGATATAACCGGGGTGGTCATGGAAATGTTTGATGGTGCGCAAGGCTGGCATGTTGCGCTGTGTTACCAGTTCATTAAATACCGCATCGCACGCGGTGCCGGTCGCGCTGGCAGCATATTGCGGATACATCGGCACCAGCAGGATGCGCTGGCAATTCTGTTGCTTGAGCCTGGCCAGCACGCTGGGAATGGATGGGTTGCCGTATCGCATGGCGTAATCCACCACCAGCGGTGTGCCTTTGGTTTTCTCGCCCAGATACCCTTGCAGCAATGAAGTCTGGCGCTCGGTATACACTTTCAGCGGTGAACCTTGCGGCAACCAGATGGTGGCATATTTGGCCGCAGATTTTTTCGGGCGCGTGTTCAGGATCACGCCATTCAGGATCAACCACCATACCGCTTTAGGAATTTCGACAACGCGCGGGTCACCCAGAAATTCACGCAGGTAAGGCTTGACCGCAGGTCCGGTCGGGGATTCTGGTGTGCCGAGGTTAACCAGCAGTACAGCGGTTTTTTCGGGTGTGCCGTGGGTGTACGCAGGTTCTGTTTGGTAGCTCATAGTTGTTGATTTTCCGAGTTGAGAATTTTGGATGCCTTTATTCTTTAATTTTGCGACAGCGCATTGCTCAGCAGTTTGGCGGTGACATCCACGATGGGCACTACTTTTTCGTAGTGCATACGTTTCGGGCCGACCACTGCTAGTGTACCTATGATGCGGCCATCGGCCGCGTAAGGCGCGCTGACTACGCTGCATTCATCCAGCCCGGCTAGCCCGGATTCATTGCCGACAAAGATATGCACGCCCGGCGCATGGCGGCTGGCATCCAGCAGGTGCAGCAACTCGGTCTTCTGTTCAAAAACATTAAACAGCCCGCGCAGCTGGCTCAAATTGGAAGAGAGGTCATTGATGTGCAGCAGGTTGCGCTCGCCGCTGATCACATAATCTTCGTTTTTGCGCGCCATGGCCTCGTCGCTGGCTGCCATTGCTGCGCTCAACAGCGCAGTCAGATCATGTTGCAGCTGATGCAGCTCGGACTGCACGCGCTGGTGAATGTCCTGAAACGGGCAATCAATATAGTGCTGGGTCAAAAAATTACCCGCTTCGGTCAGCTGCGATTGAGAATAATCCTTGTGGGTTTGCAGCACGCGGTTTTCCACTTCACCATCCGGCAGCACGATAATCAGCAACACCCTTTTTTCCGACAAGCGCAGGAATTCAATCTGGCGCGCCCGGAACGCAGCGCGCTTGGGGGTGGCGACCACTCCGGCAAAATGGGTCAGTTCTGACAGCAGGTTGGAGGCTTGCGTCAACAGGCGCGAAGTATGGTCAGGCTGCATCTGATTTTCCAGTTGCAGTACATGTGCGCTATCCAGCGGCTGCACCACCATCAGCGTATCAATAAACAGCCGGTAACCCAACGCAGTCGGCACCCGTCCGGCGGACGTGTGCGGGCTGCTGACCAGCCCCATTTCTTCCAGGTCGGCCATCACATTGCGTATCGTCGCCGGGCTGATTTCCAGCCCGGAATATTGTTGCAGCGCGCGTGACCCCACCGGCTGGCCGTCGCTGATATAGCGATCTACCAGAGTCTTGAGCAGGATTTGTGCGCGGTCGTTAAGCATTGACCTATTCTAACATTGCTTCGCCAAGTTGCTGTCCAGGATAATTCAGCCCCAGAACAGCGCAGAACATGGCAGAATCAGATGCCCGGATTGTGGATTCCGGTCAGGTCGTAGCCAGGGGGTACGATGTCAGCCCAAATTTCAAGTCTGCAATTATTTTTTCGGCGATTAATAGTGATGTGGCTTGCCATGCCGTTGTTGACTCCGGCATGGGGTACAGAACTTCCGCCGTTGCAAATGGGTGTGTTGCCCTACCTGAGCACCGGGCGGCTGTTTGAAAAATTCCTGCCGCTGAAAGACTATCTTGAAGCGCAACTGCAGCGGCGCATTGTGCTGAGCACCGCGCCGGATTTCAATACCTATGTGCAACGCGCGGCACAGGGCGATTACGACATTTACTTCACCGCCCCGCATTTTGCTTTGCTGGCTGAGACCGACCAGGGTTACCGGCGGTTGGGCCGTTTCACACGGGAACTTGATGGCGTGATCGTGGTGCGCAGTGACAGCGCCGTGCA
Organism: Gallionellaceae bacterium; assembly: GCA_031400735.1. Lineage (GTDB taxonomy): Bacteria > Pseudomonadota > Gammaproteobacteria > Burkholderiales > Gallionellaceae > Nitrotoga. Next base: position 19,560 of record JANNQM010000103.1, on the reverse strand, counting down.
GCGGCCAGAAGATCTGCGCGGGCGTACTGTGATTACCCCGCCCAGGCTTGCCATCATCTCCATGTTGGGAGAGCGCCTGCTACAGAATCACGGCCTGCTGCCGGACAAGGATTACGCGTTGCAACACACCTCTTCGCATGACAATGCCATCCTCTCCGTTTACCGCAGCACAGTGGATGCAGCGTTAGTCGGTCGCGCCCTGTTTGAGCAATCTTCCCCAGAAGTGACACGAGAATTGCGCATCCTGTCCAGCACGCGCACCGTGCCACACATCATGGCCATGGCGCACTCCCGCCTCACGCCTGCGGAATATGGACAAGTGAAACGGGCACTGCTGGCGTTTACCCGCAACGGTCCGGGACAGAAGTTTTTTGAGTCTTCCGGCCTGGGCGATATCGGAATAATCACCGATGCGGACATGCACCGGCTGCGCCCATTTCTCAGCATGACCCGGGAGCGCCTGCAATGAGCCTGCTGCAGCATAATGGATTCCGTTCATTGCGCTCCCAACTGGTGCTATCCAGTTTGCTGGTACAGGTAGTCATGCTGGCGATACTGGTGTGGAATAGCGTGCGTATTACCGACAATGCGCTGCATCAGCTATTCCAGGACCATGTGGATTCCATGGTTACGATGATGGCGGTCAGCTTGGCCAATCCACTGGTGCAGCGAGATTACGCCTCACTGGATGAGCGGTTGGGTCGTTTCCTGCAACAGGATTCCCTGGTTTATGTAGTAGTGCGTGATGAGATGGGCCGAGTGGCCGCCCAGCGCGGAGAGGTACCAAAAAAGGAGCGGCTCGACAACTCTTTTGACATGCCAGACAAAATTTACGGTCAGGCATTCGATATCACAGTAGCCGGCCGGGTTGTAGGCCGCGCGCACTATGGGCTGGATGTCAGCTTGTTAAGGGCTACCTTGGCCAACCTGCGCACTCAAGGCATTACCGTGGCGCTGCTGGCGATCCTGCTCACGTTCCTGTTGCTGGCCACAATTGTGCACTTGGTGACACACCGCCTGCGGGAGCTGGCGCTGGCAGCGCACGCAATACGCAGCGGCGACTACAGTGTGCGCGTGGCAGTGGTGGGCTGGGATGAGGTCGCGGTTACCGCACAAACCTTTAACTCCATGGCGGAAACGCTGGAGCATGACATCCATCAGCGCAAGCAGGCGGAAGCGGCACTCAAGGAATCCGAGCGCCGCTTCCGCACCACGCTGGAAAATGTCCAGCTGCTGGTGGTGAGCGTGGACACTTCAGGCAATATTACTTACTGCAACGACTTCATGCTGGCACGCACTGGCTGGTCACGCGAGGAAGTGATCGGTCGGCACTGGTTTACCATGTTCCTGCCGGAATCGGGGCGGGCGACGGTGTGGCAGATGTTCCGGCAGGCCATCGCCAGTGGCGACCTGCCACTACATTATGAAAATGAGATCATCACTCGCAGCGGCGAGACCCGGCTCATACACTGGAACAATACCTTGCTGCGCGATCCGGGTGGAAAGTTGCTCGGCACCGTCAGCTTGGGTGAGGACATTACTGAGCACAAGCAGGCTGAAGAGAAACTGAAGCAATCCGAACAGCGGTTGCGCAATATCATAGACGGGCTGAGCCCGAACATGTTCGTGGGTTTGCTGAGTACCGAAGGGGCGGTATTGGAGGCTAACCAGCAAGCGTTGGCGGCGGCTGGCCTGAAGCTGGAAGATGTGCTGGGCAAGCCAGTTGAGGAAACTTACTGGTTCAGCTATTCCGACGACATCAAACAACAGTTGCGCCAGGCCGTCATCCGTGCCGCCCATGGCGAGGCCTCGCGCTACGATGTGCAGATACGCGCTGCAGAGAACCAGCTTATTCCGCTTGATTTCTCGATACAGCCATTCCGCGACGCGGCAGGCAAGGTGGTATTGTTAGTGCCTTCTGCAGTTGTGATTATCGAGCGCAAGTTGGCTGAGGCGGCGCTACGCGAGAGCGAAGCGAAGTTCCGCACTATCATCGAATCGTCGCCGGTGGCACTGGCGGTGAATGACCAGCAGGGTAACATTACCTTATTGAACCGTAAGTTCATCGAGACGTTTGGTTACATTCTGGCCGACATTCCAACCCTGGATAAGTGGTGGCCGCTTGCCTATCCCGACCCGGCTTATCGGCAGCGCGTTGCTCAGGAATGGCAGGTGGCAGCGGAAAAGGCGCAACGGAATCGAACCGAATTCGAACCGTTAGAGTACCAAGTCACCTGCGCGGACGGTAGCGTGCGCGACATCCTGTTCAGCATGGCGCTAATGGACGGTTTCAGCTTGGTGATTTTACACGACATCACCGAGCGCAAGCGGGCAGGTGAGGTGCTACGGGAGAGCGAGGAACGCCTGCGGCTGGCGCTGGATGCTGCCCACATGGGAACCTTTGATTGGGACATCCCGAAAGATCTGATCACCGGGTCGCGCTGGCACGAAGAGCTGTGGGGGATCAGGCCGGGCAAATTCGGCAACACATTCGAGGTGTTTGCCCAGCGTGTGTATCCGGAAGATTTGCCCGGCATCAACGCCGAGATTACCCGCTGCCTCGCCACACGAGAATTGTTTACGTATGAATGGCGTGTGGTCTGGCCCGACGCAACTACGCACTGGATATCATGCCGGGGCGAGTTCACGTTCAGCACCGACGGCCAGCCGCAGCATATGCACGGCGTAGCGGTAGAAATTACTGAACGGAAGCAGGCGGAAGAAACTCTGCAGGCTTACAGCCGTCAGTTACAGGCGCTTTCTAAGCGTGTACTGGAAGTGCAGGAGGCCGAGCGGCGGCATGTGGCGCGCGAATTGCATGACGAGTTGGGACAGATACTGACCGCGATCAAGATCAACCTGCAGGCGCGCAATCGGCTGAATGGCCAGTCGCCGGTGGAAATAGACTGCGCCAATATCGGTATGGTAGAAGACGCTATTGGCCATGTGCGGCGGCTGGCGCTGGCCTTGCGGCCGCCAATGATCGATGACCTGGGGTTGCTGTCGGCACTGCACTGGGCGGTGGAACAGTCCCTTGCACGGGTGGGCCTTGCAGTACAATGGCAGTCCGACCTGGCTGATCAGCGCCTGGCGTCGGAAATTGAAACAGCCTGTTTCCGTATTGCGCAGGAGGCGTTTACCAATATCATGCGCCATGCCCAGGCACACAGCGTGACCATTGATTTGCGCCATGCGGATGACCAGCTGCTGCTGACGGTACGGGACGATGGCTGTGGTTTTGATGTGGCCGAAATGCGCGCCCGCGCCACGGCGGGCGTCAGCATTGGTGTGCTGGGCATGCAGGAGCGCGCCGCGCTGGCCGGCGGGCAATTGCAGATAGAATCAGTGCCGGGACAAGGCACAACAATACGCGCGAGCTTTCCGTGGCGCGTGCGCGTAGGGGAGGTGTGATGCGAGTGCGGATAGTGCTGGCCGACGATCATGCATTGGTGCGCGCTGGCCTGCGCAAATTACTGGAATCCATGCCCGATATTGAGGTGGTGGGAGAGGCTGACGATGGCCAGGCGGTGTTGCGGCTGGTTGAGCAATTGCACCCCAACCTGGTGCTGATGGATATTTCAATGCCGGGGTTGAACGGGCTGGATACCGCCTTGCGCCTGACCCAGGCGCACCCGCAAACGCGTGTGTTAATCCTGTCTATGCACCAAAGTGAGGACTATGTGCGCCAGGCGCTGCGCAATGGCGCCGCCGGTTATATCCTGAAAGATGCCGCGCCGGTCGAACTGGACATGGCACTCAAGGCCGTATTGCGCGGTGAAACCTATCTCAGCCCGGCAGTTTCCCGTGGCGTGGTCAGCGATTATGTGCAACGCCTGCGTAGTGAAGAATCGCCGGAGGCCGGACTGACTGCGCGCCAGCGCGAAATTCTGCAGTTGATAGGCGAGGGCAATACCACCAAAGACATTGCGCGGCGCCTGAATATCAGCGTCAAAACAGTAGAAACCCACCGTACCCAGCTGATGAAACAGCTGGACTTGCACGAAATTGCCGGGTTGGTGCGTTATGCCATTCGCATCGGCCTGGTCTCTTCCGAGAAATAATTCCTTTCATTTCAACAGGTCAGGGCAGGTTTAATTGACACGCTGTGCCGGAAAATTTAGCGCGGTACCCAACCTTTCCAGCATGGAGCTCCTCAGGTTTTACATCATTCCAATCTAGGGTTTTACCTGATAGTTGGCAGCGCACATCGCTGCTACCATTGAGCCCATTCAGATTTGGACTTTTATGCCCGTAAATTCTATTGTAGCCCCTGCCGAAAATGATCTTCAGCCCGCAGCGTGTCCATTACACCGCACCTTGCAATATGATGTACCAGTGGTGCGCGTGGTGGTGGTTGGAAACGGCAGATCGGCACAGGTAAAAAAAATACACCAGCAATTGCAAGGCATCCATACTTTCAAGATTGTCGGTGAAAGTGGTTATGGGCAAGATACCCAAGCTTTGGTAGATACTTATCAGCCACACGCCGTGATCATAGAAGTGCCGGATAGAGGTGCACCCTGGCTGGAAACTGCGCAACATTTCGCACTGGTCTATCCCGATATCCGGATTGCACTGCTGGCAAGCTATGGCGATAAACACATTATTCGCCAAGCCATGCACGCCGGCGTGACGGTATTTCTCAGCATGGTGGCCCATGCTGTTGAGATCGAGAATGCGGTACGCTCGGTATTGTCCGGCGGCATGTATTTTTGCCCACAAGCGTGCGCGGCTTTCCTAACCAGTTACCGCAAATCTGCCGCCAAAAAGCAAGTTATTCCATCCGATCTGACGCCTCGCCAGCTCGAAGTATTACGGCTTATTGCGGAAAGCCATACCACGAAACAGATCGCCCACCACCTGCAGTTAAGCAGCAAAACGGTAGAGACTTACCGCACCCAGTTGATGAAGCGACTGGGTATCCACGATGTGGCTGGGCTGGTGCGCTATGCCATCTCGGTTGGGCTGGTATCGGCTGATGATGTGTGACCACCAGTAAGTCGAGAAGCCGATACGCCCTTGAGTACGTAGCGGTGATTTATAGCTCACTACGTTGATGGCCCTTCGACAAGCTCAGGGCGAACGGTTGTAGGTAGCAGTGGATGGCCCTTCGACGAGGTCCAGGCGAACGGTTTGTAGTAGCCGTAGCGTGCGCTGTGCGCACGTCATCCCCGCGCAACACATCCGTGCGCATAGCGCACGCTACGGGCTAAACTTCTCAGGTCTACCCGCACGATTTTGGCGCATTATTCCCGATAAAAATCAGGTTATTTACCTTCATCAATCAGGTGTTTGCCTGATACCGCCGCAACACCTTACCCGTTACAGTCTGGATCATGTAGTCAGCCAGGTAACACCGATTTACTGCGCTGGCTGACATAGTGTCTCGTTGAAATCAGGGGCTTCCGCATACAGGACTGTAGCCATGGACATCCGTACTAAAGAAAGCTTTGCGACCGTTATGATATTCCTGATTATCGGGATATTGGCCACCGTTACTTGGGATACCTACGCTAAGGTTGAGGCGGTTAACCGTCAACGGCCACAACTGATAGAAATTGCACGCGGCATTAGCGAATTAAGGATGATTGCGGTTGACTATCTGATCAACCGCGAGCAACCCGCGCGCAAGCAATGGCAGGACGTATCGGACCGCATTGATCACCTGCTGGCAAAAAATCAATTCTCAGGCCTGGTCGAGGCAAAAATTCTTGCCCGCCTGCTCGACGACAGGGCCAGGACACAAGCTATATTTGCAGCGCTGCCCCCGCTCCCTGCTGACAATAAATTGCACTCCCTGACTAAAAAATTATCCAGGCAACAGGAAGATCAGTTATTGGCCCAGCTGGTGGTGCACCCACCCAACAGCATTGCCGAGACTTTCCGGCTGGCTGACCAAGCCATTGAGCCGATCATTATTGGGCAACAGCGCATGCTATTGCTGGTTTTAGCCGGATTATTTCTGATCGCATTGATCAAGGGCAGGGAGTGGTGGCTGATTAGCCGCAAGGTCTTGTTGCCGATGGACAGTATGCAACAGGCATTGCAGACGGCTGCGGCAAGCCCGGGCGAGGCCACGATTAAAAACCCGCAGGTGGACACGCCGAAGAGTTTCGATGATCTACCCACGCAGATGCAAGCCGTGGTGGCCGCATTGGAGCATGAAATAGCCGAGCGCGAAAAAGCCAATGCTGCGCTGCACGCAAACAGCCGCGAACTGGAACGTTCCAACACCGCGCTGGCGCAGTTCGCTTCCGTGGCATCGCACGATATGCAGGAGCCGTTACGCATGGTAACCCGCTACCTGCAATTGCTCGAGCGGCATCTGTCCGGCAAGGTGGATGGTGAGGCGTTCGAATTACTGTATTTTGCCGTGGATGGTGCGCAACGCATGCAAAAAATGGTGGATAGCATCCTGGCTTATTCGCGTGTGACTTCGGGGCAGACATTAAGCCAAGTGGACAGTTCGGTTGCGCTGCAAGAAGCGTTGGCCTTGCTGGCAACGCAGATCACTCAGACCCATGCCCAGGTGGAGGTAAAGTCATTGCCGGTGATCACCGCAGACTATACGCAATTGGTGCAATTGTTTCAAAACCTGATAGGCAATGCGCTCAAGTACTGCCGTGGAACGATACCCAAAGTACGCATAGAAGCACAGCGTCACGCGGACATCTGGTGTTTTTCAGTCACCGACAATGGCATAGGCATCGCGCCGGAAGACCGCGTGCGCATTTTTGGGCTATTCCAGCGCCTGCATACCCAACGCGAATACCCGGGCACCGGCATGGGCTTGGCTATTTGCCAGCGCATTGTCGAGTGTCATGGCGGTGAGATCGGAGTTGAAGCTGCAGCCGACGGCGGGTCGGTATTTTGGTTCACGATTCCTGTGCAAGGAGCAAGCGTATGACACATCTCAAAGACAACCTGCCGCCGGTCAAAATTTTACTGATCGAAGATAATCCAGGCGATGCCAGGCTGGTACAGATAGCGCTGGCGGAACAGGTGTCGCATCAATTTTTGATTACCTGGATGGAGCGGCTGATCGACGCGCTGGCGTTGATGGATGCTGAACCTTTCGACATTGTGCTGTCCGACCTGCTGTTGCCTGACAGCACCGGGCTGGCTACGGTACAGGCTATTTTTGCGCATTCTCCGGCCATGCCGCTGGTGGTATTGACCGGATCAAATGGCAAGGGCACCGGCCACGAAGCTATCCGGCTGGGGGCGCAGGATTTTATTGCCAAACGTGAGCTGAGCGCGGAAATCCTGGGATGGAAACTGCACTATGCAATAGAACGGCAGCACCTGAAAAGGCAGCTGCATCAAGCCAACACCGCTTTGGAACAGCGTGTTTCCGAGCGTACTACCGAGCTGCAAGCCGCGCTACAAGACTTGTCTCAATCCGAACTCCGCCATCGTTCACTGTTTGAGGGCGCGCTGGACGCGATTTTTATTACCGATGAATATTCGCACATAGTTGACGCCAACCCTGCGGCTTGCCGCGTATCCGGTTATGCGGTGGAAGAACTCAAAGGGCGTCACTGTGCCGAAATGATACCCGCGCATTTCCGCACCCAGGCCATGCAGATTATTGCCGAATTCAGGCTTAGCGGAATAATGGACATGGAATTCCCATTCCTTATGCGTAATGGCCGTGAGTGCACGTTGCGTGTATCGGGCAGTAGCATTTCAGGTGGGTTGTTTGTTTGTATTGCCCGCGATATCACCGAGCGCAAGCAAGCCGCAGAAGCCATGAAGCGCCTCGCTTACAATGACGCGCTGACCCAGCTGCCCAACCGCACTGCGCTACAAATTCGCTTGAGCAAGGCTATTGTTCATGCACAGGCGCATGGTCATACGATGGCCTTGCTGTTGCTGGATTTAAATAATTTCCGCGAAATAAACGACACGCTCGGCCATCACAACGGGGACCGGGTGCTAATGCAAGTGGCGGGCCGGCTGAGCAGCGTGCTGGACGAGACGGATGTGCTGGCGCGCCTGGGCGGCGACGAATTTGCGGTGCTGTTGCCGCAGCTGGCGGACAAGGAGCACATTGATCAGGTCGTCCACAAAATTCATGATGTGCTGCGCCCGGAAGTCATGGTTGAAGGCGTTCCACTGGATGTGCAAACGGCCATTGGTATCGCGCTTTATCCGGAACATGGCAGGGATGCGGACACCTTGTTGCGGCATGCCGATGTGGCAATGTACACGGCCAAGGAAACACACTGCTCACATTTGCTCTACAGCAGCAAGGCTGACCACTACAATCCCCAGCAGTTGGCGCTAATGGCCGAATTGCGGCTGGGTTTGCAACGCGAAGAATTGACATTGCATTACCAGCCTGTAGTTGACCTCAAAACCGGGCACGTGGCCGGGGTGGAAGCATTGGTGCGCTGGCAGCATCCCATCCGGGGTTTGCTGTATCCCGACACATTCATCCCGGCAGCAGAAAAAACCGGACTGATTGCCCCGCTGACTACCTGGGTACTGGCCAATGCCTTGCGCCAGCAACACATCTGGCACCAGGCCGGCATAGGGCTCCACATCTCGGTTAACCTTTCTGTGCGCAACCTGCAACAAGTGGACATTGTCAGCGAGATCAGCGGGGCCCTGCGCAGTTCGGGCGTTAAGCCGGAGTGGCTGACACTGGAAATCACCGAAAGCGCGATCATGGTAGACCCGGAGCGCGCCAAGTCAGTGCTGGCTGAGTTACATGATCTGGGGGTCAACCTGGCGATAGATGATTTTGGCATAGGCCATTCTTCACTGGCCTATTTGAAGCAATTGCCGATAGACACGGTGAAGGTGGATAAGTCCTTCGTGATGGATTTTACAAACCCGGTCAATGCCGCAATCGTGCGTGCGACGATAGATCTGGCGCACAACCTTGGGCTGCGGGTAACCGCCGAAGGAGTAGAGGACGAATCCGCTTTAAATGCCCTGATAGTGATGGGTTGCGAGCAGGCTCAGGGATACCACATGAGCCGCCCGCAGGCTGTGGACAAGCTCGGTGACTGGTTGCGGCTATCACCTTGGGGGTTACGGAAGTTTGGGGGCGTTGCCGAAAGCGAAAGCTCTTGAACCGTAAGACGCGGTTCATTACCGGGTAAAAACCCCTGCCTTTGTCACCCGGGCGGCGATGTGGTTTAATCGTGCCATGAAATTCCCTTTCCAGACCATTGCGCTGATCGGCAAATACAAAACGCCGGAAATTACCGAGCCGTTGCTGCGCCTGGCTGCCTTTCTGACCGAAAAAGGGGTGGCGGTAGTGGTCAATAGCCGCACCGCCGAAAACATCAGCAAGCATCCCTATCAGGAAATCTCACTGGAACAAATGGGCGACCGGGTTGACCTGGCCATTGTGCTGGGCGGCGATGGCACGATGCTGAATATCGTGCGCACGCTGGCGCCTTATGGTGTGCCGCTGGTAGGCGTGAACCAGGGGCGGCTCGGGTTCCTGACTGACATTTCTGTCGACACCATGCAGCAAACCATAGGCGCCATGCTGGAAGGGAAATTTGTCACCGAGCAGCGCATGCTGCTGACTACACAAATTTTGCGTGGCAACGTGGAGGTATTCAACGGGCTGGCGTTCAACGAAGTGGTGCTGCATCGTGGCAATATCAGCAGCATGATCGAGTTCGAAGTGCGTATTGATGGCGAATACCTGTACAACCAGCGCGCCGATGGCTTGATTGTGGCGACGCCCACCGGTTCCACGGCTTATGCATTGTCAGCGGGTGGCCCGATACTGCATCCGTCGCTGGACCTGATCGCACTGGTGCCAATATGCCCGCACACCTTGAGCAACCGGCCGATTGTCGTAAAAAGCGAATCAGTAGTGGAAATCCTGCCGTTGCGCACCAGTGATGTGCGGGTACGTTGCGACAGCCACAGCCATTTTGACTTGCAGGCCAATGACAAAGTAGTGGTGACGCGCTATGCTCAGTCAGCTTGCCTGCTGCATCCGGTGGGGCATAGTTATTACCATACACTGCGCGAAAAACTCCTTTGGAATAAATCCCCATAAAAAATTTGCTGAAGCTGCGCTGGCGGCGTTGAAAATGGGCTCAAAATGCTCATTTACGAATTAGTAAACTCCGCTTTTTCGCCCATTTCCGCCTTGCCATCATCAGCTTGATCAAATTTTTACAGGTACTCGAATGTTAAAATTTTTAAGCATCCGCGACTTCGTCATTGTTGACTCGCTGGAACTCGATTTTGCTGGCGGATTCACTGCGCTCACCGGCGAAACCGGCGCCGGAAAATCCATCCTGATTGATGCGCTATCGCTGGCGCTGGGCGAGCGCGGCGATGCGGGCATGGTGCGCAATGGTTGCGAGCGCGCAGAAATCAGCGCGGAATTCGATACCTCGCGCGTGCCGCAGGTGCAAACCTGGTTGCGTGAGCAGGAGCTGCAAGGCGATGACGATGTGTGTTTGTTGCGCCGCATACTGGATGCCAGCGGCCGTTCACGCGGCTTCATTAATGGCCGTAGCGCCACCTTGCAACAAATGCGCGAAGCAGGCGAATTACTGCTCGACATTCACGGCCAGCATGCGCACCAATCTTTGCTGCGGCCCAATGCGCAACGCGATTTGCTGGACGGCTATGGCGGATTGCTGCCAGCAGCAGAAACGCTGGCCGGGTTGTTCCGCGACTGGCAAACCTTGCACCGCCGCCGCACGCAACTGGAACAGAACGCTGAAGCGGTCGCGGCCGAGCGCGAATTGCTGTTATTCCAGCGGCGCGAACTGGAGACACTGAATTTCAGCGTGCAGGAATGGACTGACTTGCAGGCCGACCACGCGCGCCTGTCGCACGCGGCGGGTTTGCTGGAAACAGCGCAGTTCGGCGTGGAGATATTGAGCGAAGCCGATACCGCCTGCCTGGCGCAGTTGAATGCACTGGTCACGCGTATGCGCGCCGGACTGGAATTTGATGCCACGTTGCAGGACACACTCAATATGCTGCAAAGCGCGCAAAACGATTTGCAGGAAGCGGTGTATGCGCTGCGCCATTACCAGCAGAAACTGGACGCCGACCCGCAACAATTGCGCGAGCAGGAACAGCGCATGGCCGCCATTGTCGACGCAGCGCGCAAATACCGCGTGCCGCCGGAGCAGTTGCCACAAGCCATGCAACGCATCAATGCGCGCCTGGAAGAACTGGGCGGCGATGCTGATCTGGCTGCCTTGACCCAACAGGAAACGGTGGCACACGAGCAATATCTGGCCGCTGCAAAAAAACTCGGTGTTGCGCGCAAAAAAGTCGCCGCAAAATTGTCGCAGGAAATTACTGCTGCGATGCAGACTTTGGCCATGCAAGGCGGCAGCTTTGCCGTGGCACTGAACGCTCTGGCAGAAGGCAATGCACATGGGCTGGAAGCGGTGGAATTCCAGGTCGCCACCAATCCCGGCACGCCGTTGCGCGGCCTGGCCAAGGTTGCTTCCGGTGGCGAATTGTCGCGCATCAGCCTGGCCATACAAGTGGCCACCAGCCAGATAGCCAGCGTGCCGACGCTGATTTTTGACGAGGTGGATAGCGGCATAGGCGGGCGCGTGGCGGAAATTGTCGGCGGCTTGCTGAAGCGCCTCGGCTAGCGCCACCAGGTGATGTGCGTCACGCATTTGCCGCAGGTGGCGGCGATGGCCGATGCGCAATGGCAGGTGAGCAAGTCCGCAACCAATGGCGCCGCACTGAGTACGATATCGGTCTTGACACCCACGCAACGTGTGGAAGAAATTGCCCGTATGCTGGGCGGTGTAAAAATTACTGAGACTACACGCAAGCATGCGGCAGAAATGCTTGAAGGGCACCTCTAAAAATCCAAACTCCGTCGCGATACGGCGTTGCTCGCGCCTTGTCTCGCTTATAACCAGCCACTTGGTTGTCGTTTTTTGACAACCTAGTGGAATGGCTAGTTGCTACATCAGGATTTTGAATTTTTAGAGGCGCCCTTGAGGTATCATGGCGCATTTCATGGATTTGAAGGTTTCATGCACGTTACGTTAATTGCTGTTGCTCTATTGCTCGCCTCTTGCAGCGGCGTTTCCCGGCTGCCATCATTTACCCCGCACAAGATGGAAATAAACCAGGGCAATCTGGTTTCGCCAGAGATGCGCGGTAAACTGAAATTGGGCATGTCGCGTACCCAAGTGCGCGCGCTGCTGGGCACGCCGTTGATTGCCGATGTGTTCCATGCCAACCGCTGGGACTATGCCTATCGTCTGGAACGAAACAGCAAGCTGGTGGACCAGCAACGCATGACGCTGTATTTTGACGGCGAGAAGCTGGCGCGCATTGATGATGCCCATATGCCGCCGCTGCCAGCCGGGCCAGTACCGGTTATTCCGCCGGTAACCACTATTCCGGAAAAAAATAACCCTGATAAAGCCGATCCAGAAAAAAACACTCCACAAAAAATTAATACTCCGACTCGGGAGCCGCTATGAACAAGATAAAAATAGCCATTGCCGGAAGCAGCGGGCGCATGGGACGCACATTGCTGGAAAATGTGTTGCAGGCAGATGACCTGGTGCTGCATGCCGCGCTGGAACATGCCGCCAGTGCACAGCTGGGACAGGATGCCGGTACCTTGATTGGGCGTGCCTGCGGCGTCAATGTCAGTTCCGATGTGGCCGCAGCCATAAGGGGTGCCGATGTGCTGATTGATTTCACCCGGCCGGAAGGCACGTTGCAGCATATTGAGATTTGCAAAAGGCTGGGCGTGAACATGGTCATCGGCACCACCGGTTTTGATGCGCAGCAAAAAGCCCAGCTGGGCGCTGCCGCACAACATATAGGCATAGTATTCGCACCCAACATGAGCGTGGGCGTCAATCTGACCTTCAAGTTGCTGGAAATGGCAGCCAGCGTGTTGAATCACGGCTATGACATCGAAATCATCGAAGCGCACCATCGCCACAAAGTGGATGCGCCTTCCGGGACAGCATTGGGCATGGCCGAAGTGATCGCCAAAACACTGGGGCGCGATCTGGCGCAGTGCGCGGTGTATGGACGCCAAGGCGTCACCGGCGAACGCGATCCTTCAACAATTGGTTTTGCTACTGTGCGCGGCGGCGATATTGTCGGCGACCATACCGTGTTGTTCGCCGGCACCGGCGAACGCATTGAAATCACGCATAAGGCCAGCAGCCGCGCCACTTTTGCGTTAGGGGCGTTACGCGCGGCGCGCTTCCTGAAACAACATCCGGCGGGCCTGTATGACATGCAGGATGTATTGGGTTTGTAGGGGCGCGATTGATCGCGCCCTCGCGCCCTGTGCCATTTTCCAATCGGGCGCGATGCCTCGCAGAGGTTCTCGCACCCGCAGGGTGAATCGCGCCCCTACATGATATGAAAAGATTTCTACCCTTACTATTCCTTTTGCATTTTTCCCCGGCGGGTGCTAAAACTGATCCGGCACTTTCCTGGACAACCCTGACCTCGCCGCATTTCCTGGTGCATTATCATCAGGGCGAGGAAGCGATTGCGCAGCGGGTCGTGGTGCTGGCGGAAGATGTGCATAACCAGCTATTACCGCGCATGAAATCCCAGCCGCATGAGCCCACCCATATTGTGCTGGTGGATGCGCTGGATGATGCCAATGGTTTTGCGACCCCGCTCCCGTACAACCTGATTACGTTGTATGTCACCCAGCCGTATGGCGCTTCCATGCTGGGCGCCAGCCATTACGACGACTGGATGCGCTTGCTGATTACCCATGAATATACCCATATTGTGCAGCTGGACATGGTCAATGGTCCGGCGCGGATACTGCGCAAGATTTTCGGCAATCTTTATTTCCCCAATATGTTCCAGCCAGTGTGGATGGTGGAAGGTCTGGGCGTATATGAAGAAACGGAATTAACCAGCGGTGGGCGCAACCGATCACCTATGGCGGACATGATATTGCGCATGGCGGTGCTGGAAAATAATTTTCCGCCTATCAGCCATGCGGCGAATTACACCGAAAAATGGCCGGATGGGGCGGTGCCCTATTTATTCGGCGGCAGCTTCATCAGCTATATCGAAAAAAAATACGGGCGCGAAAAAGTGGCTGACCTGTCACTGCAATATAGCGGACGCGCCTGGCCATTTCTGAACAGCAGCACGGCCTACCGCGTGCTGGAAAAAGACTATGTGGAGCTGTGGGAAGAATGGAAAGCCGATTTGTCGCGCAGCTATGAAGCGGATGAAAGGCGGCTGACAGCACGGGATTTGAGCGAATCACGCGCGCTGACCCAGCGTGGCTATATGAACCTGGCCCCGGCCATTTCCCCTGACGGCAAGCAGGTGGCCTATACCGTGGATAATGCCGATGAGCATACCGCGATATATTTGATGAATATTGATGGCAGCAACGACCGCAAGCTGCTGGATAACAATACCACCTCGGCCCACAGCATTGCCTGGGCGGCAGATGGCAAGGGATTTTATTACAGCAAAATTGAGGTGGCGCGCAACACCAATCTGTACAACGACATTTATTATTACGATGTGGAACGGCGCCAGGAAATCCGGCTGACTAAAAACCTGCGCGCGCGCGATGCGGCCCCGTCGCCGGACGGCAGTACACTGGTGTTTGTAACCAACTGGCTGGGCAAAACCCGCTTGGCCAGTGTGCCTATGGTGCAAAAACAGATCGCCGGCGAAGAAAATATCAGCTGGCTGGGACAAGACGGCGAATACCAGTTTGAAACTCCGCGTTTCAGCCCGGATGGAGAAAAAATAGTGGTCGGCGTGCGCCAGCCGGATGGATATAAAGACATCTGGATACTGGACAAGCACGGTAACAAGCTGGAAGCGCTGATGCATGACCGCGCGGTGGACAGTGGCGCGGTGTGGGATACAACAGGGCGCAGCCTATATTTTTCTTCTGACCGCAGCGGCATTTTTAACCTGTATAGCTACCATCTCGACAGCAAAAAAATATCGCAAGTCAGCAATGTGCTGGGCGGTGCATTTTCGCCTGCTGTGTCACCTGATGGTGGCACAATTGCATTTGCTGGTTACAGTTCGCGTGGGTTTGATATACACCTGATTGACAACCAGCCTGCTGCTTGGCAACTGATGGCCGGTGATAGCAACCCTTATCCGGTGATGAAATACACCGAGCCGGTGGTGGACACCGTACAAGGCCCTTACAGTCCGATACCGACCTTATACCCGCGCTTATGGCTGCCGAATTTTGGTTACAGCTCCTACAGCGGGACATTGGTGGGTTTATTTACTTTTGGCATGGATGCCATCCAGCGCCATAGCTATACGCTGAGTGCATTGTATGGCCCGTCACAAGACCGCACCTGGTATGACCTCAATTATCAGTATGATGGTTTTTACCCCACCCTGAAATTCCGCGCGCAGGATATTGATACAAGCTATAGCGACCTGCTGGTGCAGCGGGCAGGGTTTGTTCGGGAAGACGATTATGTCGAACGTTCAAAAGCTCTCAGCGCTACAGTTACTTTTAAAAGGTTAAAACTGGATCAGCAACAAGCGCTGACCGCAGGTTACCAGCGCCAGAGATTTTCCAGCCTGAGCCAGTTGCCGCCATGGATTGCTTATGATGGCACGACGCCAGCCCAGGGCGTGCTGGCTTCTGCCAGCCTGAGCTACCTTTTCAATAATGCAAAAATATACGGCTATTCGATCAGTCCGGAACAGGGGCGCAGTGTGGAGCTGGGTTATCAGCAAGCGGAAAAAAGTATAGGCAGCGATTTTAATGTCAGCAAAACCACAGTTGACTGGCATGAATATATCAATTTCCCGTTCCAGCATCACGTGTTGTTATTGCGCGGCTTTGCCGGGCAATCCACCGGCGATGTTTTTGCGCAGGGCGCTTTTCAGCTGGGCGGCGATAATCCTGGCGACATTACCATCAATGTTGAGGAAAAAAATGTTTACCTGCGCGGTTATCCAGCCAATGAATACCGTGGCCAAAAAGCTGCACTGGCCAGCGCCGAATACCGTTTCCCTGTTCATAATATTGAATGGGGCGGCGGCAACACCCCGTTTTTTTTCAAACGCGTGCATGGCGCTGTTTTTGCCGAAGCAGGCAATGCCTGGGATGGAGCTTATAACAGCGCAGACTTAAAGAAATCGATAGGCGCCGAAGCCAGGCTGGATATGACCCTGAGCTATTTCCTGCCGATCACGGTGCGGGTCGGCTTGGCCCATGCGCTGGATGACGATAAGGATACGCGGGCCATTGCCAGTCTGTGGGCGAGATTTTAGGGGGCCAGATTTTAGCGGCGGTACTGCAGCTATTCCAATTCCGGATAGGAAGGAGCACAAGGCGGCGAGGATAAGGCGACGAAGATAGCACATATTGTGCAGCTAGGAGCCGAAGACGAAGCCAACGCAGTGATCGTTTCTATCCGGAGTTGGAATTATTTGGCCAATTCCGCGCTTTCTATATTCACCCGGTACAGGTTTAATTCCGCTTGATTGGCAACCCGTAGACCCAGCTTGACCTGGGCGCGCTGATTGGGTTCCAGCAGTGACGCGACCAGTACCGACTGCGATTGTGACACCGCCCGGTTGGTGGCTGGATCGTAGCGCACTACGCGTATATGCACGTTAGAGACAGCGGTGCTGGTCGGGTTTTGCACCACGGCATACAAATTCCCGCTGCTGTCACTTTGTGCGCCGCTTTCCAGGTATTTGGCGGGATTACGCGGCAGGTCCAGGCGCATCAGGCTTGCCATCGATGATTGGCCAACCTCGGTGTCGGAGTCGGCAGCAATTTGATAATTTTTCAATGCACCCGCCGTATCGCCTTTTTCTTCAGCAATCTGTCCCAATAAATAAAAACCCGGCGCAGTGGGTAACAAGGCATTGCTGTGATGGAGATGAGTTTCTGCTTCAGCATTGCGCCCCAGCATTTTCAGCGCAATTCCGCTTTGCACATGCGGGCGGAAATAGTCTGGTTGCATTTTAATAGCGCGCTCATAATGCCCCAGTGCTTCTTCCGGGTTGTTTTTCTTCAGAGCAATATCGCCCAACAGCTCCTGAAAGCGCGCTTCGCGCGGCTCGACGGCAATAGCTTGTTTGGCTAATGTAGTCGCTGCCGCCGTATCGCCTTTGGCCAAGACCTTAACCGCGTCGTCATAGGCTTTGTAGCCCGCCTGGGTAGCTTTCAGTTTGCTCACTTTTTGCGCGTAAATTTCCTTGCCCCATGTGCCGCCTTCGCCCAGTTGGGCCAGCGTGGCCTTGTTTTTATCCACACGTTCCTGAGTGGGGGGGTGAGTCGCAAACAGTCCTTCGATCAAATTTGACTGCCGGTTCTTGCTCAGGCGCAAAAAAGTTTCTTGCAGCGTGACTGCGGCGCGCGGGTCATACCCGGCTTTTTTCATGTAACGCATGCCGTACATATCCGCTTCCAGCTCATCGTTGCGGCTGAACTTGGTGGCGATCAAGGCCGAGCTTAATTGCGCACCGCCGACAATCAGGTTGGCATAATCGTTGTTGCGCGCAGCAATGCCGGTAGCCAGCACCGCACCTTGCATCAGCATGCCTTGTTCCATATTCTGCGCTCCATGCCGTGCCGCAGCATGAACAATTTCATGGCTTAAGACCGCCGCCAGTTCCGCTTCGCTGCTCAATTCGTAAAGCAAGCCACGGTTAAACGCAATTTTTCCGCCTGGCATGGCCCATGCGTTCGGCACGGAATCATTCAGCAACACAAACTCATACGGCAATTTCCGGTCGGAAGCTGCGGCCAGTTTGTTGCCTACACCCTGTACATAAGCGGTTAATTCCGGATCAATGACATAATCGCCGCCCTGCTGTTGCCGTGCGGGCGCATAATTTTTTTGCCCTATGTCCACTTCCTGTGATTCGGAAATGAACTGGATTTCCTTTTTCTGGGTTACCGGATTGGTGCCGCAGGCGGCCAATAGAATTACGGCCGCGACAGTGTATGAGTTAGCTTTCAATCTAAGCACATCGTTCTCCTCAATGCTTCCAGTATGGGGTTTGATTTGCGTGTGACGGGAAGCTGAACCATTCTAACTCAGCCGGGATTGGCTTCAGTGTGCCAAGTAACAGAGAGGATAAAGGACGCCTCTAAAAACCTGCCCTGCATTTGATCGAGTTGGCAGAAGCAATGATGGCGTTGGTCGTCTGACCCTTAACGTTATGCGGCAATCAGGGAGGCGCAGCCAGGAATTTTGCTTCGAATATTTCCGCCGGGACCGCTTTACTGAACAGGAAGCCCTGCATTTCGTCGCAGCCCAGCGTGCAGAGTTGGCTGGCTTGTTCCTCGGTTTCGACGCCTTCCGCCACCACCTTTAGCTTTAGCGAATGCGCCAGGATGATGATGGTGGATACCAGCGCCAGTCCTTCGGGTGTATTCATTTCGATTACGAAAGCGCGGTCTATCTTCAACGTATCCACCGGTAGTCTGGCCAGGTAGCTGAGCGAGGAGAAGCCGGTGCCGAAATCGTCGATGGCAATGGAAACACCCATGGCACGGATCGCATGCAGAGTGGCGATACTATGGTTGACGTCCTGCATGATCAGGCTTTCGGTGATCTCCAGCTCCAGGCCGTCTGCCGCATGCGCGTCTATGCTGATATTTCGCTCGATCTCGGCAACGATGCCGGGATTGCGTAGTTGCAGAGGCGACATATTCACTGCAATGCGCACAGCAGGCAGACCGGCAGCGCGCCAGCGAAGGTAGTCCTCGATCGCTTTGCCCAGTGCCCAGCGCCCGACTTCATTGATCAATCCGGTTTCTTCCAGGATAGGGATGAACTTGCCCGGAGGCACCAGGCCGGTGCGTGGATCGTTCCAGCGGATCAGCGCCTCGGCACTGGTTACCTTGCCGCTCACCAGATTCACCTTGGGCTGGTAATGCAGTACGAATTCCTCGTTGTCGATTGCCTGGCGCAACTGGTTTTCCAGCGTGAGCTTGGCGGCCACCGCCTCAGTCATTTTTTTGGCGTGGAACAAGTAGCGCTCGCCGCTCTTTTTGGCTATCTTAAGTGCGGCCTCGGCGTTCCCGTACACCGTGTCAGCATCGGTGCCATCGTCCGGAAATAGTGCGATGCCGATCTTGGCTGAAAGGCGCAGCTCGGTGTTATTCACCCCGAACAGATGGGTCTGGAAGCTTTTCACGCTATTGTCGAACAGCATGATCAGGTTGCCATCCGGCTTGACTTTCGGCACCACGAAGGCGAAATGATCCCCCTCGATACGCGCCAACAGGCTGGCATCTTTGGTTTTGAGCGCAAGCCACTCCGCCACCTGTTTCAGCAGCGCGTCTCCGGTAGTCCGACCCAGGCTGTCGTTGATGTTCTTGAACCGTTCCAGGTCGATCAGGCCGATCGCAACCTTGTGGCCGTTGCTGTCAGCGCTGCGCATATACTGCGCCACCCGCTCAAGAAATAGCGTGCGATTGGCCAGTCCGGTGAGCACGTCGAAATAGGCGAGGTAATTGAGCCGCTCCTGCTTGTTGATGTGATCGATCGCGAAGCCAATGTCGCCGGCCAGTTCGGCCAGCAACTTCATCTCATCGTTCTGGAAGAAATTAATCTCGCTGGCGTAAAG
>JANNQM010000102.1:0-15619 GCA_031400735.1 Gallionellaceae bacterium | reverse complement strand
CGTTAAGGTTGGTTACAGGGCTTTGGTACAGTGAGACCAGGTCACCCATGAAGGCCGCCATCGCGTGTGCCGGACGTGGAGTCAGGGTGGCAACGGTGAGCAGGGTACATAGGGCTAGCGTTCGGGATAAAGCTTTGATGGTTGATTTGTTCATGATCGCCCTCAGGGAATGACATCTATATGATTACTTTTCAAAAGATAAGCAATAATCGTTCCAATTATTTCTCTTAACTAAGCTGTTGATTAAGCGGATAAGTCAAAATCTGGACATGGTTAAAAAATCAATAGCAGGAAGAAATTCTCAGGCTTAAGAATTTATAAGGCTTTGATACAGGATGGAAAAAAGGCGAGACTCAGCTCGCCTTTTTAATCGTCACGGGATAATTACTAGAGGATTAACTTTAGTGCTGGTACCGATGGTCACAAGCAGGGCAGTTTGCGGCTGCTTCTACTGTCCAGAACACATGCGTTATCGTTTGAGTGCCGTCGGCGTTTTGCTTTTCATAAGTTGAACTGCGGCCATTTTTGGACTGGTGTTTCAATTGTCCCCAGTTTTTTGGGTCATCGGTCGACTCGATAGCTGAGGCCGCAATAGCGGCCATCGCGGCGACAGTGGACGTACTATCCACATGCGCGTAGATAATATTCAGTTGATCAAAGTCATGTAAATTCGGTGTGGTGCTGAGCGTGCTGGTGGCATTAATACCCGTGTTGGAAAAATAATCCATGCAGGTATTTTGCGAACTGCCGTTTTCGGAGGTGTGGCCCAGCCCGAAAGTATGCGCAATCTCCTGGCACATAACGTGCAGCTTTTCGTTAGGGTTGTTGTAGGTAGCAGTGGCGAAGTATGAGTCATTCATCTTGGCCGAACCTTGCGTAATATGGGTGCCGCCAGTAATGTTGATGGTAGCCAGCCCGAGCCAGCCATTCTTGCCATAACTGCCGTTGCAGACTTGCGTGGTTCCGGCCACCATGGCACAACGTTTGCCAGAGCGGCCTGCAATAATTGCAGTCATTAGCGGTGATGTAGTCGCGAATACCTGCGGACTGTTCCAGTCCTGCGACGTTTGCGCGAGTTTTGATTTCCAGTCAATGGTAGTCAGGTTATCGCCCAACTTCAGCGTGAACGGATTGGCAGTGCGCGCCCAATGATAAGTGCCCCAGGAATGGGCTGCATGACTAATCGAGGGAAGTGCCGCACCTGCCAAACCCAGTAAAACTATGGTTAGTGAACGCTGAAAAGATGTGATCAACATAAAAACTCCTAAAATTAAATTGCGTTTGTAAAAAATATAACCACCCCAAGTGAGATTGTTATCCATAAAATGTGTATTGGGCAAGTTTACGCCGTCCCACCAACCGTCAGGCCGTCAATCCGCACCGTAGGCTGACCCACACCCACCGGCACGCTCTGGCCTTCCTTACCGCAGGTGCCCACACCGGGATCCAGCGCCATGTCATTCCCTATCATCGAAACCCGCGTCAGCGCTTCCGGGCCATTGCCTATCAGGGTTGCGCCCTTGACTGGGTAGGTAATTTTGCCATCTTCTATCATGTAGGCTTCGGCGGTAGAGAATACGAATTTACCGCTGGTAATGTCAACCTGCCCACCACCAAAATTGGCGGCATATAATCCATGCTTGACGGACGCAATAATTTCCTTGGGGTCCTTGTCGCCATTCAACATGGTCGTGTTGGTCATGCGCGGCATGGGTAAATGCGCAAACGATTCGCGCCGTCCATTGCCGGTGACTGCCACGCCCATCAACCGCGCATTCAGCGTGTCCTGCAAATATCCCTTGAGGATGCCGTCTTCGATCAGTACCGTGCGCTGTGTCGGGTTGCCTTCATCATCCATTTGCAGCGAGCCGCGGCGATTATCTATGGTGCCGTCATCCACGACCGTAACACCCTTGGCCGCCACGCGTTGGCCGATGCGGCCGGAAAATGTCGAACTGCCCTTGCGGTTAAAATCCCCTTCCAGCCCATGTCCAATTGCCTCGTGCAATAAAATGCCGGGCCAGCCTGAGCCCAATACTACTGTCATGTTACCGGCCGGTGCCGCTTTGGCATCGAGATTAACCACGGCCTGGTGCACTGCCTTGGCCGCGTAATCGCGCAAGATGTCATCGCTGAAATAGCTGTAATCAAAACGCCCGCCGCCGCCTGCCGAGCCTTGTTCGCGCTTGCCGTTGCTTTCCACGATCACCTGCAATGACAGGCGTACCAGCGGCCGGATATCGGCATTCAGCAAGCCATCGCTGCGCGCCACCAATACCACGTCGTATTCTCCTGCCAGCCCGGCCATCACCTGGGTGACGCGCGGATCCAGCGCGCGCGCGTAACGCTCCAGTTTTTCCAGCAAGGCTACCTTGGCAGTATCCTTCATCGCCGCAATAGGATCATGTGCCAGGTACAGGTTTTTATTGCTACGCGCCTTCAACATCGGTACCGACTGCGTGCCGCCTTGCCGGGCAATTGCGCGCGTGGCCAGCGCCGCGCTGGTTAATGCGGCCATGCTGATGTCATCGGAATAGGCAAACGCGGTTTTTTCGCCACTAACAGCGCGCACGCCAACACCCTGGTCTATGCCGAAACTTCCCGACTTGACCATGCCCTCTTCCAGCGACCAGTTTTCAGCGCGGCTGTACTGAAAATACAGGTCGGCATAATCCAGGCGATGCGCCAGCATTTTGCCGAATACTTCCTGCAGATGGTGTGCTTGCAGCGAGTGTGCGGTCAGCAGCGATTGCTGCGCCAGCGCGAATACGGAATCAGTTTTCATAAGGGTCATTGGTGGAGAATACGGTGCGACAACGCTGGCAAGCTGGCGCGCAGGCTGGCCTGGTACGATGGATTTACCTCGGCAATCACCACGCCTGATCCGCGCGGCAAACGGTCCAGAATCCGCCCCCACGGGTCGACTATCATCGTATTTCCGTGGGTTTCGCGGCCATTCAAGTGGTAGCCGCCTTGCGCAGCAGCAATCACATACGCCAGATTTTCGATAGCGCGCGCACGGACCAGCACTTCCCAGTGCATCTTGCCGGTGGTCTCGGTAAACGCCGAGGGCAGCACGATCAGGTCGACATTTTTCATTGCGCGAAACATCTCGGGGAAACGCAGATCGTAACAGACCGCCAAGCCAATGCGGCCAAACGGGCTGTCTACTATGACCACCTGATTGCCCGGTTCAATAGTATGGGCTTCGTGATAATGCTCATTTCCCAAATCCAGATTGAATAAATGAATCTTGTCGTAGCGGGCGACTTGCTCACCCAGCTCGTTATATACCAGGCAGCTATTCAATACTTTATTCGCGCTGCGGCCTGCCAACGGAATAGAGCCGCCGACCAACCAGATTTTATGTCGGCGCGCAGTGTCGGAGAGGAAATTCTGGATTTCGCCGCTTCCCGGTTGCTCGCGCACCCCCACCTTATCCATCTCGTTCATTCCCATGATGGGAAAATATTCCGGCAGCACGACCAGGCGCGCACCCAGGCTCACGGCTTTTTCAATCAACCGCCCGGCTTCGCTCAGGTTGCCCCCGACATTGGGGCCGGATGCCATTTGCACGGCGGCGACCTTGAAAGCCTTCGTTTGGGCAGCTAAACGTTGCTGGGTAGAATTAAAATCTGGCATGTATCAACTTTCATTTGGATTTAATCTTGACTGCACATTTACAGTTTCGTTTCAGGCTATTAATATTTATTTCTGCGGAATTTTCCTGCTTACTTTTTCAACATTGGGGTTAGCCCATGTCCCGCTGACATTGTATTCAAATGCCGCTAACTGATCGAGCGGATTGCGCAATATTTTATTGGCAAGATACACCCCTACCCCCACTGCCGGCCCGGCAGCAAACCCAAGCAAAGAGACGCTGTCGCCCAATGTAGGCAGGACACGCATGCGCAAATTCTGGGTTTCCTGAACCAGGTCTACCTGACCGGACATGGTAACCTTGGCTGATGAACCAGAAATTTTGAAATCACGGGTGGTCAGCACACCCTTGTCTATTTGCGCTGTGCCTATGATGCTGTCAAATGTAAATCCCTGGCTGAACACATCGGCAAAATCCAGTGAAATATGCTGCGGCAAAGATTGCAGGCTCAGGATACTGAGCAACTTGCCGACACCGGGATCAATTTTCAGGAACTGCCCCTTGCCGGTATTCAGGCTGAGGGAACCGCCCAGTTTAGGGTAACTGAAATCAGCCGGTCCACCCACCCAGGCAAATTCGCCGTGCAGTGTTCCACTGCCATTTTTGACGGTATTGGGATAGCCAGAGCGGGCCAGGACGTTACCCGCGTTACTGATGTCCATCTGCAAATTAACTTTGGTTCGCTCTAGATTTGGCCCCATTTGCCATTTTCCGTCAGCTTTCAGCACGCCGTCAGGATTGGTGAGCAGCAAATTTTCCATGCGCCAGTCCTGATCCTGCTGTTGCCCCTGCAACTCCAGCTTGCCCAAATGCTTGCCGTTCAAGGTAACCGTATCCACTATCACATCCAGCGCCGCGAATCCTTTAGCTGCTTCTGAATTTGCGGCGGCAGGTGCAGGTACTGCGCTGCTATCCTTGTCCGTCTGGTCATTTTCATCTTTTTCCAGCAATAAATTTTTCAGGCGCGCAGTCAGCTTGCCCTTGCCATACGACTGCCAGCGCACCTCGCCATTGAGCGCATCGGAAGACACCTGTGCCACCATCAAGTTATTTCGGGTTCGCGCCATAATGCGCACGTCATCCATTTTGTAACCGTAACCGCTGACTTTTTTTATCCGCAAGTCGGCCCCGCCTCGGCTTATCAGGGGAGGGCCATCGGATGCGCCCATCAACGGCCCCCACCCACGGACTGAAAATTCTGGCACGGTGCCGCTTATCCATAAGCCGTCGCGGTCAGGCCAGGTACCTTGGCTGCCCAAACTCACCAGTCCGCGTTTGATTTGAAAAATTCCATTCTTCTCATTGCGCAGTATCTTGGCACTCAGCACATTGCCATATTTAACGGTCAATAAATCATGCTGCCCAAGCAGGGTTTTCCTCTCCAGACGCAGCGGAATGGATTCCACCGCAGCCTTGGAAAATGGCATGGGCAATTTAGACGACAACCCGACCAGGTCAGACGTGACCACTATCTCGACCTGCTTTTTCAGCCCGGTAATTTCCGCTTTCCAGGGTGCGCCCCCTTGCAGATAATGCAATAACGGATGCGGCGCGTTAGTGCGCATTTCCCCCAACACAGCTTGTCCGGATGCTTTCACGCGCACCGCGCCATCGGGGTCCATTTGCGCCACTATGCTGGCCGGCCCGCCAAGAATTTTGGCAGATACATTGCGCGTCATTAAAGACGATTCGGTAAACAGCAGATCACCATTGACTGCCATTAACATGGGAATGTTGCGGCCGAGGCTAATATCATTGTCCGTAAAGTGATAACTGCCGGAAATTTTGGCTGGCTTCGGGCTGCTCAACGGCACCTCCATCTGTAACATCAGCTTGCCTTTACCACGCGCCATCACGCCATCGGTAACGCCTCCCAGATAACCCCGCACCGGACTTTTCCAGATGAAATCCAGGCTACGCTGTGTTTCGTCTACCGCCTCACCCTGGATTTGTAACAACAATTGCGGGCTGACTATATCGGGCAAAACAACACTGATTTTTTGCACGCGACCTCCTGCTGTCATGGCTGTCGGGGCCGTTACCGTCAGCCGTTTGCCGTTGATCAACAATTCGGCCGCAGCATTTTCCACACGCGGCCAGCCCTTGGCATACTCCAGCGTCACGTTACTGGCACGCGCCTGAATCTGGAATATGCCGTTATGGTTACCGTCAAAAGGAAATTCATTCAGGTTACCACTCAGACGAAGCCGGAATTCATCAGACTGACCTTCCAGCAGCGCACTGCGTAGCCAGTCGTGAGTTTTGCTGCCCAGCACAAACGGGGGAATATAGCGCGCAGCCTGATTCACTGCAGCGCGGGTCAAATGCACAGTCAGGTCTATTGTGCCGCGTCCCGGAGGTGTTCCGAGGTCAGGAGGAGAACTTTGATAGCTGCCGAACAGGTTGCCGGCAATATCTTCGTTCGCCACAAAAACATCCTTGAAATTTACTTCAAAACCGTTTTCATTTATTTTCCAGCCACCTTGGCCGGTCAGCGTATCAAATGACAGTGGTTCGGCCAGGGTTTGCGGCGCATCCACAGTCAACTGGCGCGCATTCAAAGAAAACATCCCTTGCTCATCACTGCCATTGACGTAACCGCTCAGTCCGGAAAATCCGGGAACCTTGCCGACACGTTGCAGCGATAAATCATCAAATCGCGCCTTGACCTGGTAATGCAGCGGCTTACCAGTGCCGCCTTGCCATTCCGCCTGCAGATCAGACACGATTCCCCGTGGTGCGTACTCCGCCAATTGTTGTTTCAGGCTATGATCCAAAGGCAGGAAATCCGACAAGTTGGCCAGATTGACCAGCTCCAGCCTGTTCGCACGCACCTCGCCGCTGGTCATTTTTCCTGTATCGGAATCGGCCAACCGTACATATAAATCGGTGGCAGGCACCTGCAGCCCATTTCTCAAATTCACCGCCAGTTTTTGAGTGGAAATTTCAAAACCTGCCGTGTCGTGCCAGGCAAAGCGTCCGCGCAAGCTCAGCAGATCAAGTGGCAACACGTCTGCGGCTAACTGCGCCTGAACATCCAGCAATGCCATATCTGCCGTAAGATTATCCAGTTTCCCGTCAGCGATACCCAGCCACATGCGCATGGCCCCCTTGCCGCCACTGACTGCTTCCGACAATGGCAGCCATGGCCGCCATGCGGCTACATCCACATAATCCAGATGGGTATACAGCTGGCCGCGCCAGGCAGGCATATCATTAAACGTATCGCCATAAAAATCGCCGCGGATATCGAGTTCACCCGACAACTCTGGCGGGGGCAATGCACGCAACGCAAAACTATGACGGTTGCCGCTATCTTTGGCAAAACTCCAGTTTTTGCCTAAACTCAGCCCAGGCAAATATTTTCTGTTTTCAATAACCAGATTCACATTGCTTAATGCCATTAGTGGAGCTGCTTGCTGTTCATCCTGCCAGGTAATGCTGGCATTACGCACCACGATGCGGGCTGGCTGCAGCAACCAGTCTGCATCCCCCGCGCGACCGGTAATCTGGCCAGGCATCTGACTGGGTAAAGTCACGCCAGCAATGTGCAGCACTCCTTGCGCATCACGCTTGAGCTGCAAATTGGGCTGGTCAAATTCCACACTGTGCAAGCGCACTTCGCCGCTGATCAGCGTGGTCCATGAAATTACATTGTCGATGCGCGGCAACACCAGTGCGGTTTGTCCCAGCGCATCCAGAATACGCACGTCAGTGAAGCGCAAGTGCGGGCGAATCCCGCGCCAGTCAGCTTCCACCTTGCCGATAATCACTGGTTGGCCAATGGCGCGGCTGGCCATTGCTGTAATATCCGCATGGTAACGCCCGATATCGGGCAATACCCAATAGCGCAGTGACAACAACACTGCGGCGCCGGCAAATAGTAATAATGTCGCAGCTATCAGTACAATACGGGGCATATGCTTGATACTGCGCCATGCCAGGCGCAGCGAAGCTCGCAACAGAAGAGGAACTCTTAACATAAAATGGGATAGGTAATCTCTAGGTCAAGCAAACCGGGGTGATAACTACCCCCTTAACCACAATATAAACATGCCATTTTATCCCTAAGCATGAGCGATGAATACCGATATTAAAACTTCACCCCCCGATTTCGATAATACTGTGCAGCGCACCCTGCACGGCAGCCGCTACGTGCAACGGCTGCTGGCTTGCGACAGTGAGTTGTTGCAATGGTTGCGGCAAAACCATACCCAACCGTGCAGTGCGGCAGAGCTCGCAGCGTGGCTGGCCGATATGCCGACTTCCGATGAAGCAGCGCTGTCGCAGGCGTTACGCCAACTGCGCAAGCGCGCGATGCTAAAGCTGGTAACGCGTGATCTGGCAGGGCTGGCTGATCTGGATGAAGTCATGGCTTGCATGACTGCCTTGGCGGAGCTGTGCCTGCAACACGCGCAAGATTTTGTGATGCAGGATTTGATCGCGCAATATGGCCAGCCTACCGGTGAGACCAGCGGCTTGCCGCAACAATTACTGATAGTTGGCATGGGAAAACTGGGCGGGCGCGAACTGAACGTGTCTTCCGACATAGACCTGATTTTTGTCTACGGCGAAGACGGTACCACCACCGGCGCCCGCGCCATCAGCAACCATGAATTTTTCAGCAAACTGGGGCGACGCCTGATCGCCTTGATTGGCGACCTGACCGAACACGGGTTCGTGTTCCGGGTGGATATGCGCTTGCGTCCCTACGGCGACAGCGGGCCGCTGGTAATGAGTTTTGCCGCACTGGAAGAATATCTGGTGGAACAAGGCCGCGAATGGGAACGCTATGCCTGGATCAAGGCACGGGTTGTAGCAGGCGGTGATGGGACAGAATTAATGCAGCTTACACAGCCTTTTATCTTCCGCAAATATCTGGATTTTGGCGCCTTTGAATCAATGCGCAACCTGCATGCGCAGATACGCCAGGAAGTACAGCGGCGGGACCGGCTGAACAACATCAAGCTGGGACCGGGTGGCATACGCGAAATTGAATTTATTGCGCAGGTGTTCCAATTGATACGTGGCGGGCGCGACAGCACATTGCGCATCCGCCCGACGTTGCAGGTATTACAACAGCTGGGAAAAAACGGCCTGCTGACGGCGGATATCGTGGCTGAATTAAGTGCTGCCTACATCTTCCTGCGCAATCTGGAACACCGCCTGCAATACCTGGATGACCAGCAAACCCAGGACTTGCCGGAAAATCACGACGATCAGCAGCGTATTGCCGCCAGCATGGGTTGTGCGACTTATGCCGCCTTGCTGGAACAATTAAACCGCCACCGCGCACTGGTCAGCGCCCAGTTCGCGCTGATTTTCAGTACCCAGCAAAATGGCCCGGTACCAACGACTGCCAGAGACAACGCCTTGTGGCGTGACAACCTGAACGCGGATGAATTGCGCAATGCCCTGGAAAAGCTGGGCTACTCTGACTCGATAAATCTTGCCGCGCAGCTATTGGATATCCGCGACAGCGCGCGTTATCGCCAATTGCCGGAAAGCAGCCGCCAACGCCTGGATAAACTGATCCCGCAGTTTGTCGAGCTGTGCGCGCTGCCCGATAACCGCGAGCAAACCTTGCCGCGCGTGCTCAAGCTGCTGGAAAGCATCAGCCGCCGCGCCTCCTATCTGGCCTTCCTGGCAGAATACCCGCAGGTGCTGCAACGCCTGGTAAAAATTGCCAGCGCCAGCGAATGGGCCTGCGATTACCTGGTTCAACACCCAATACTGCTTGATGAATTGCTGGACGCACGGGAAATTTACCGCGCGCCCGACTGGAGCGCACTCGATAGCTCACTACGCGAACAGTTGGCGGCGTGTAATACCGATACCGAACGGGAAATGGATGTGTTGCGCCAATTCCAGCACAGCCAGGTGTTTCATCTGCTGGCGATGGACCTGCAGGGCCTGTTGCCGCTGGAAAAATTGAGCGATCACCTGAGCGACCTGGCTGACCTGATATTGCGCCATGTGCTGCAACTGTGCTGGCGCAATGCGCGCAAAAAACATCAGCCTCAAGCCGCCTTTGCCATTGTGGCCTATGGCAAACTGGGTGGACGTGAGCTGGGTTATGCGGCCGACCTGGATTTGATTTTCCTGTATGACGATGAACATCCGGACGCGGCGGAAATTTACGCCAAGTTGGCGCAAGCCATTAATACCCAGCTGAGCAGCTATACCTCGGCCGGGCGGCTGTATGAAACCGATTTGCGCCTGCGTCCGAATGGCGCCAGCGGCCTGCTGGTCAGCTCTATTCCGGCATTCAGCGAATATCAGCAACAGCACGCCTGGGTATGGGAACACCAGGCCTTGACCCGTGCCCGGTTTTGCGCCGGCCACGCCGGGGTCGGCCAGCAATTTGAATCAATACGCAGCGCAGTACTTTGTAAACCGCGCGACCTGAATGTGCTGTGTAGTGAAATCATTTCCATGCGCCAGAAAATGCTGGATGCGCATCCCAACAACAGCGGCTTGTTTGACATCAAGCATGATCGCGGCGGCATGGTCGATATTGAATTTATCGTGCAGTTCCTGGTGCTGGCTTATGCCCATGCCTATCCGCAATTGACCGCCAACAGCGGCACACTGGCGTTGCTGGCGCTGGCCAGCAAACTGGGATTAATCGAAACAAACCACGCAGAAGTAGTCGCCAAGACTTATCGCAAATTAAGGTTGTTGCAACATAAGAAGCGGCTTAATAACCAGCTACCGCAGATCGATATCAGGGAAATTGACGTAACTGCTGTGATTGAATTATGGCGGCTGCTATTGGGTAAGGCTTGAGCTACTTAACCCTTCCCCACCAGAGAATACGCAGCTATGTCCCCCTTGCCTTTGACATTGACGTTGATCGGCGGCTCGAACAAGTAATCATGGCGCAGGCGATCATAGGTAACTTTGTCCACCAGGATTTTTCCTGCGGATGCGGCATCGGTCAGTCGGCTGGCGACATTCACTGTATCGCCCCACAAGTCGTACACAAAACGCTTGGCGCCCACTACCCCCGCCACTGCCGGCCCGGTCGCAATACCAATATGGATGGCCAGGTTGTATTTTGAAAGATCAGCATGGTTAGCCACAAATTGGCGTATTTCCAGCGCCATGGCAGCAATTTGATGGGCGTAGTCCTGCGGTTCGCGGGTCAGTCCTCCCACCACCATGTAGGCATCCCCTACGGTCTTGATTTTCTCCAGCCCATGATTTCCTGACAAGCCGTCAAACCCGGAAAAAATGGTGTTTAACATATCGACTATTTGCTCCGGCAATATTTGTGACGCTAATTGTGTGAAGTTGGCCACATCAGCGAACATGACCGTTACGTCTTTATGTCCATCGGCAATCAGCTCCTGTTTGTCCTTGAGCCGCCGCGCAATATGGGCGGGCAGCACATTCAGCAGCAACCGCTCCGACTTATTTTGCTCATCCGTCAGCAATTTGTGCTGCTGGCTGAGCTGGGTTTTTATGCGGTCGTTGCCCAACACAAAATATCTGACCAGGAAATAAATAATCGAGGAAAGCGCAGCAAAATTGAGCGAGAAGAACACGCCCACGGTCTGCATCGGAATGCCGCTCAACTCCCCTGCCCCAAGGAAATAATCAAAGAACCCGGATACAGCGGTCAACACGATGTACGCGATAAACCACGGGATGGATTCACGCCACCCCGCCACCACCACAGCGCCCACCGGCGCCAGCAACGCCCACAACATCAAGCCGCTGGATGTTGCCGAACTGCCTATGCTCCATTGCATGATGAACGGCGCGAACAGGAAAAGACTTAACTGGATGAACCGGAAGACCACAAAATTGCCAGTCTTGAGGAAATAAACCAGCGAGGTGATCGATACCAGTTGATAAGCTAATGGAAAATTGGTGGAGAAATGCAAACCCATGAACCAATAAATTGCCAACCACACCATCACCGAAAAATTCATCAGCGCACAGGCAAAAATCAACAAGCTACGGCGTAACTTGTCCTCCTCTGCGTCCATTTCTTTTCCGTTCTGTTCAAGTATTGCGGAGAGCTTGACCATATATTTCCCGCTATTGGTTTTATTCTGCCTGGCACCGCTATTGGTTTTATTCTGCCTGGCAACAGAATAGCCGAAGCAATAATACATGATCGGCAAGGAAAGAAAACATTATCGACATACCTATAAGTGCTTCATAAAGAGAGCGGAAGAAGCTAGAATTACACTCTTTGCGATTTTAAGGAAATTCAACCATGTCGATGGCTGACCGCGATGGCTTTATCTGGTATGACGGCAAACTGGTACCGTGGCGTGACGCGACCACCCATGTGCTGACCCACACGCTGCACTATGGCATGGGCGTGTTCGAGGGGGTGCGCGCCTACAAGACCGGCCAGGGAACAGCCATTTTCCGTTTGCAGGAACATACCGACCGGCTGTTCAATTCGGCTTTCATTTTCAAAATGAAAATGCCCTATGACAAGAAAACCCTGATGGCCGCACAACTTGAAGTGGTGCGCGCCAACAAGCTGGACTCATGCTATATCCGCCCGATCTGTTTTTATGGTTCAGAGGCAATGGGCATTGCCGCCACTGCCCTCAGTACCCATGTCGCAATCGCGGCCTGGCCGTGGGGGTCCTACCTGGGCGCCGAAGGCATGGAAAAAGGCATACGCGTCAAAACCTCCAGCTTTACCCGGCACCATGTCAATATCACGATGTGCCGCTCCAAATCGGTCGGTACCTATACCAATTCGATACTGGCCCATCAAGAGGTGGCGCATGATGGCTATGACGAAGCGCTGCTGCTGGATGTAGATGGCTATGTAGCAGAAGGCGCCGGCGAAAATATTTTCATCGTCAAAAAAGGCAAGTTATACACGCCTGACCTGACTTCCTGCCTGGAAGGCATTACCCGCGATTCGATTATCACATTGGCCACCGAGCTGGGCATTCCGCTGATTGAAAAGCGCATCACGCGCGATGAAGTATATTGCGCCGATGAGGCTTTCTTCACTGGCACTGCGGCTGAGGTCACCCCCATCCGCGAACTGGATAACCGCAGCATAGGCAGCGGCACGCGCGGGCCTATTACCACACGCCTGCAAGCACTGTTTTTTGATTGTGTCAGCGGAAAAAACAAGCAGCACGCCGATTGGCTGGCCCACATTTAATTCCAGTTCCAGTTTGAAAGTGATACATGGCGGCGACAAGCGAGCGACGAAGACAGTACAAGTAGTACGGCTAGGAGCGAGAGCGGAAGCCAACGCAGTAGCGCTGATAAAATGGAATTGGAATAAGGAGATGATATGCAAGTCGAACATGCCAAGCAAAGCTACATTCAAGTTACCGCAGCGGATTTGCCGTTATATTGCCCAACACCCAGCATGAGCCTGTGGAACGCCCACCCCCGGGTAGTCATTCCGGTAGACAAACTGGGTGAGGCACGCTGTCCTTATTGTGGCACGCTGTATAAATTCAAAGGTGAGTTACCCCACGGTCACCACTAAACCTTTCCTGTCTGACAGGATGGGGGAGTAAGGCCGGGAAAAACCCTATGAAAAAAATACTGATCATTGCTCCCAGCTGGGTCGGCGACACGATGCTGATTCAGCCCATGCTGATACGCCTCAAGCAGCGCTATCCGGATGTGCAGATCGACCTGCTGGCCCCGCCCTGGACTGAAGCGCTGTTGCGGCAAATGCCCGAAGTGCATGAAGTAATCATCAATCCCTTCCCGCACGGCGTATTAAAATTAACTGCCCGCTACCGCCTGGGCAGACAACTGAAATCCCGGCGTTACGACCAGGCGATTGTCCTGCCCAATTCCTCCAAATCTGCATTGCCCGCGTTTTTTGCCGGCATTCCACTGCGCACCGGCTTTGTTGGCGAATTGCGCTATGGCCTGCTGAACGATGCGCGCAAACTGAACAAGGCTGCGCTGCCGCTGATGGTAGAGCGCTTTGCCCAGCTGGCCGAAGCGCCACGCGAAAAAATTCAGCGGCCAGTGCCACGTCCCAAATTAACGGTCAGTGACAGCCAGCGCAAAAATGTCACCGGCAAATTGGGGTTGTCGCTTACGCAACCGCTAGCGATATTTTGCCCCGGTGCCGAGTATGGTCCGGCCAAACGCTGGCCTATCCCTTACTTCGCCGAGCTGGCGCAGAATCTGCGCGCCCAGGGCTATGCCGTGTGGCTGATCGGTTCCGCCAAAGACCAGGAAATCGGCGACAAAATAGTTGCACTGGGCAATAATGCCAGCCGCAATTTGTGCGGAAAAACAGATCTGGCGGAGGCCATCGCGCTGCTGTCCTGTGCCGATTTGGTGGTCAGCAATGATTCCGGCCTGATGCATCTGGCCGCTGCGCTGGATCGCCCCATGGTGGTGCTGTATGGTTCCAGCAGCCCCAGCTTCA
Source organism: Gallionellaceae bacterium (assembly GCA_031400735.1). GTDB lineage: Bacteria > Pseudomonadota > Gammaproteobacteria > Burkholderiales > Gallionellaceae > Nitrotoga. The sequence continues at coordinate 1,565 of JANNQM010000102.1, read as the reverse complement.
CCCCCCCTCTTTCGGACAATGCCCAAATTGTTAAACTTGACCTACCATGCAGCCCTTGTTACAAAAGGGTATGCCCGCTAGGCCATTTTAATTGCATGATAAAGCTGACTCCCAAACAAGTCGCCCAACACATTCCATTACCAGCACATAACAACGAAAAAATATATGAACCTACCTAAAGAAATTTTCAAGGCATATGACATACGCGGTATCGTCGGCAAAACCCTCACAGCGGAAATTATCGAAACAATAGGCCACGCCATTGGCTCGGAAGCCATGGCACGCGGCCAGCATACGATAGTGATCGGGCGCGATGGGCGCTTGTCCGGCGTGGAATTTTCTGCGGCGCTGGCGCGCGGTATCCAGAAAAGCGGCATTCATGTGATCGACGTGGAGCGGGTCGCCACACCCATGGTGTACTTTGCCGCCTACCATCTGGATACGCATTCTGCAGTAATGATTACCGGCAGCCACAATCCACCGGATTACAACGGGCTGAAAATGGTGCTGGGTGGTGAAACGCTGTCCGGCGACACGATACAAGCGCTGCGTGTGCGAATTGAAAAAAATAATTTCACGCATGGCAGCGGCAGCTATGCGCAGCATGACATCATCGAAGAATACATAGAGCGCATCGTGAATGACATCAAGCTGGCCCGCCCAATGAAAATCACGGTAGATTGTGGCAATGGCGTGGCCGGGGATTTTGCACCGATTCTGTATCGCCGACTGGGTTGTGAAGTGACCGAAATGTTTTGCGACGTAGATGGCAATTTCCCCAACCATCATCCCGACCCGTCCCAACCGGAAAATCTGGAAGACCTGATTAACCAGCTGGCCGACAACGACAGTGAGTTGGGCCTGGCTTTTGATGGTGATGGCGATCGCCTGGGTGTGGTGACCAAAGAAGGAAAAATAATTTATCCTGACCGCCAGTTGATGCTGTTCGCCGCCGATGTGTTAAGCCGCAATCCCGGCGCGGAAATTATTTTCGACGTTAAATCCACGCGCAAGCTGTTTGACTGGATACGCCAGCACGGCGGCAAACCCACGCTATGGAAAACCGGCCACTCGTTCATCAAGGCCAAGATGAAAGAAAGTGGCGCGCTACTGGCCGGCGAAATGAGCGGCCATGTATTCTTCAAGGAGCGCTGGTATGGTTTTGACGATGGCATGTATGCCGGGGCCAGGCTGCTGGAATATTTAAGCCAACATGCGGACGCAAGCGCGGTGTTGAACGGGCTACCCAATTCGATCAACACCCCGGAACTGCAAATCAAGCTGAACGAGGGCGAGAATTACGCGCTGATCGCGCAGCTGCAGAAAGAAGCCAAATTTACCAACGCCAAGGACATCATCACGATAGACGGCCTGCGCGTGGAATATGAAGACGGCTTTGGGCTGATACGCTCCAGCAATACTACGCCGGTCGTGGTGCTGCGCTTTGAAGCCGATAACGAACTGGCGCTGAAAAGAATCCAGAAAGATTTTCAACGGGTATTGCTGGAAGCCGCCTCACACCTCGAGCTACCCTTCTGATGTAGCGTGCGCTGTGCGCACGATGG
>JANNQM010000101.1:0-11229 GCA_031400735.1 Gallionellaceae bacterium | reverse complement strand
ACCGCGACCTCCAGCCCCGGCGGCCTGACTGGCAGCTGTGTGGGATCGCCTTGCACGGTAACCGGCCTGACCAATGGCACCGCTTACACCTTCACGGTGACCGCGACTAACAGTGCGGGTACCAGTGCGCCTTCGGCAGCGTCCAATAGCGTGACGCCGAGTGGAGCAGTTAATGTTGATCTGATAATGACTGTAGTCAGCACGGCTACAACCAGCATGCCTGTCAAAGGCAGCTTCACGATTTCCAACACTGAGAAAAATCAGGGCACGTCCAATATGACAGTGTCAAGTCATAGGGTGAATTTCTATCTGTCGACCGACACCACAATCACTACTGGCGATATCGGGATCGGTCAGAGAGTTGTTAGCGGATCACTATTTGCAGGCGCAGAAACTGCTGCAACATCTGCTATTACACTGGCTCCAACAGTTGGCCCCGGGGTATATTACCTTGGCGCGTGTGCCGATGGAGGAGGTGTTCAGGCTGAGACTAATGAAGCCAACAACTGCCTGGCATCTGTAGCGACTATCACTGTAATACGCGATGTTGATCTGGTGATGACTGCGGTCAGCACGGTTACAACCAGTGTAGGTGCTGGCAATAGCTTCTCGATCAGCAGTACCGAATTGAATCAGGGTACAACCGTGATGTCAGTAGTTACCAACACCGTTAAGCTATATCTGTCAACTGATGCCACGATCACCACATCTGATATATGGCTTACCGGCGGCTCACGAGTTGTTTCTTCACTGGCGGCAGGTGCCAGCAGCTCAGGGGTGACCACGGTCACGGTACCTAAAGCCACTGCCCCGGGCATCTATTATATTGGAGCGATAGCTGATGCCACGGGTGCGCAGATTGAGAATAATGAGGTCAACAACTCGTTAGCTGGCACGACCATCACTGTAGTGCGCGCCGTTGACCTGGTGATGACCGCAGTCAGCACGACAGCCACTAACGTCCACGCAGGAACCACCTTCTCGATTGACAATACGGAAGCCAATCAAGGCACGACGATGATGACGGTTGCTACCAACACCATCAAGTTCTACTTGTCGGTAGACAACGTCATTACTACTGCCGATACTGTCCTGACCGGTTCGCGTATCGTATCCGGACTATTGGCGGGAGGTGTCAGTGCAGGCAGCACCACAGTGACCGTGCCAAAAGCCACAGCTCCAGGCGTGTACTATATCGGCGCCATAGCGGATGCTTCCGGTGGTCAGATTGAAACCAACGAAACCAACAACGCAATGGCAGGTGGCACAATTACCGTATTGCGTCAGGTAGATTTGGTCATGACGGCTGTGAGTACCGCTACGACCACCGCCTCGGTAGGAACTACTTTCACAATAGACAATACCGAGATGAATCAAGGTGCGACGGCTATGACTGTAGCCAGCAATGCGATCAAGTTCTACTTGTCGACGGATAACGTCATTACCACCTCTGATGTTGTGTTGACGGGTACGCGGTTTGTAACTGGGCTGGCTCCAGGTGCAAGCAGTGCTGGAACAACAACGATTACTGTGCCCAAGGCTACAGCACCTGGAACCTATTATGTGGGTGCCTGCGCTGATACGGGATTGGCCCAACCGGAGACTAATGAAACGAATAATTGCATGGCTACTGTTGGGACTGTTTCCATAACACGCACCGTTGATTTGGTAATGAGTGCAATAAGTACCACTTCAACCAGCGTAAATATCGGCGAGACTTTCCCGATTGATAACACTGAAACCAATCTGGGCACTACCGCGATGACCGTTGCCACCAATTCGGTCAAGTTCTACCTGTCCTCGGATAACACGATTACCACGGGCGATGTCGCAGTAGGTTCACGAGTGGTGTCTGCGTTGGCGGGTGGGGCAAGCAATGCTGCAACTACAACAGCGACTGTGCCCAAGGCTACTGCCCCGGGGACGTACTACCTCGGCGCGATCGCAGATGTGACCAACGGCCAGATAGAAACCAACGAAGCTAATAACGCGATCACAGGTACAACTATCACCGTGGTTCGTAACGTGGACCTGAGGATGACTGCGGTGTCTACAGCTGCGACTAGCGTATCCTTTGGCGGCAGCTTCGCAATCAATAACACTGAGGCTAATATGGGTACAACCATGATGTCTGCCCCAAGTAATACGGTTAAGTTCTATTTGTCGACCGATGCTACGATCACTACCGGCGATATTGCTCTGACCGGGTCACGGGTCGTGGCATCACTCGCGGCAGGTGCCAGCAGCGCTGCTACGACCAACGTCACAGTGCCGTTGACGGTCCCAGCGGGAACTTACTACATCGGGGCAATTGCGGACTACTCGAATGTACAGCCTGAGTCCAATGAGACCAATAACACGAATAGCCCGAGCACTCTGACCATTATTGTCAACTAAGCTTTGCCGGGTTGCTGAAATAAAATCGCAGGGTTACCCCTGCGATTTTTTTTGCCTGAAGCAGTGGGGCGGCTTCACTCAGGTAATGAATAAAAAGCCTTGGTAATGTAAGCGATCAATGCGGCAATTTCTTCTGGGTTGAGGACATTCTTCCAGGCAGGCATTGACGTATTGGGCAGCCCCTCGCGTATCGTTGCAGCCAAGCGGCTACGGGTCATGCCAGACATAAACTTCGGGTCGCGCAGGTTGCGCGGATGAGATTCAAGAAAACTGCCTATCCAGTTTTTGCCGGTGCCATCGGCGCCGTGGCAGAATGCGCAGTTATCCTGAAAAATCCTCTCACCTTGCTTCTCCAAGGCAGTCGGATTAACCAATTGCGGTGGTATATCGTGTAGCCGATAGGGGCTGGCGCTGGTCATCGCATCGACAGGAGCGGGCGAGGTATGGGAATAATTGTTACGCGGATAGGAAAGCGGGCGTGCTTCCCAGGTGATTGCTGCGCTGTTTTTGTCGCCCCGGTCATGGCAAATGATGCAACTGGCCAGGAACAATTGCCTGCCTTGAATTTGTCTTTCCGATAAATCTTCCCAAGGCGTGTCGCTGGAAATTTCGCCCGTAGCAAACGGATACGCATCGCGATAGCGTTCGTGGTTTGGCCAGCCATTCTCTGGCGTGTGATAGCGTGTATTCGGTGCCTTGCGCCTGACAAACTCATCTGCTACAAATAAGGCGACATTTCTCATTTCCTGGTCAGTGATGACACCACGAAATGATTTCATCGCTGTGCCAGGTTTGCCTTGGCGCAACACTGCAATGATATGTTCCGGCGTAAGTTGGGTGGTATCAGCCCGGGTAAAGTCAATCGGGGGAGGGGAGAGGAAACTGGCGGCCACGGTTTGTGCATTACCGGAATAACCGTGACAGAAATAGCAGCGGAAGTTGTATACCTTTCGGCCGTTTTCAAGGTCTGTTGAGGCAATTCCAGCATTAGAGAAAGTGGAAGACCCCAGTGTACAACTTGACAAGCCGAATGCGGCAACAGCTAAATACAGGGGAATCGATAGCGCTAGCCGCATCACTTACTGGTGCTGTTAACTCCAGATTTTTTTTGGATGAACGCCTGGAACACAAACTCAGCGACATTGGCAATTTCCTGCTCGGACAAAACCTTGCCCCAAGCCGGCATTTCTGTTCCCGGTCGGCCATAAGTAGCAGCGGAAAAAATAGCCGGGCGATTGAGAGTGCTATGCGAGTAATCATCCAGGAAATTTCGCGGCTTGGCAGTCATGAAATAGGCGCGCGGGCCTTGCCCATCACCTAGCGTGCCGTGGCATGTGGCGCAGTTCCCCATGAAAAATTGCTCACCCAGGCTAGCGTCCCCAATCAGCCCTTTAGGCATAGGCAAATTCATGTCTACCGGCGTTCCTGGGGGATTGCTATTAGCCGGGGCAGGGGCGAGCGCACCCGGATTGCCAGCCATCAATTCCCGGCGCACATGATCTACCACTGCTCCGATCTGGTGGGGCGACATCTTGTCCGAATAACCCCACATTAACGTGCCTGGAACCCCTTTGGTGACGGCTGTAATCATGCGCTCGCGGGTAAGTGATCCCGCTCCTGCCGAAAAACTGCGGGGGGCCACGGTAAGGCCCTCGGCCAATAGACCCTGACCTTGTTCTCCATGGCACGATTTGCAATAGTGGGCATAAGCCATGCGTCCGGAGGAGGCGTATGTTTCTAGTGCTTCTTGCATAAACCTGTTCCGGACATAATCTACTACTGCTTCAATTTGCGCGGTGTTGAGCCGTGTTTTCCACGACGTCATGGCGGTGCCCGGTTTACCGTTGGTCACAGTAGAGATCATGTAATCACGGGTAAGCTCCCCTGCTTCAGTGAAATTGCGCGGTGGGGGCACCAGACTGTTGCTGGCGCGGCTTCGCCCGTCTCCATTATCACCATGGCAGACTGAACAATTATTCTTGTAAGTCATCTCAGCTGTGGGAGTGACCGATTTGGGCACTGCTTCAGCGGCGATTGCGGCAGAATAGCTGAAGTTACCCACACTGATCAGGCATAACGCCATCGCGCTAGAAATTTTCATTGAAAATCCTCTTTAGTCTTCGTCCAATGAGTGAATTATACAGGCAACGCTGTGATTAGTAAGCATCGAAAATTGTGAACGATAATCGTAGCATGGGTCAAAAGTTGGTTAATTTCAGAAAACCTGATTTCTGGCACGCATGTTGCTGCAATTTATTTGATTCAAGCTTGAACTTGAGTCTGCGGGTAAAGGACAGGGAGATGGGGATTAATAAGTGGGTGATCGTTCTATGTTGTCTGGGAGGGGCTGCACCTGCGTTGGCCAGCGAAGGCCACGATGTCTATAAGCAAACTTGCGCAGTTTGCCATTCAGCGGGAGTCACCGGGGCTCCCCGGCTGGGCAATAACGCCGACTGGAAAAACCGTTTGCTTGCAGGACGTTCCGCGCTGTTGCATTCAGTGCTCAAGGGTAATGGAGCGATGCCACCAAAAGGCGGGGATGCCTCACTGTCGGATGCGCAGGCTGAAGCTGCACTGGATTACATCTTGTCTACGGTAGCCTCCCAGTAGGTTTGAATAGCTTATGCTCATAAAAACCTGATGAGAGTCAGTTGAGGTAGATGCGTCCCAAGTTTACATAGAAATAAAGGCTGCTGTATACTGGCTCTATGGAATTTAAGTACTATATTCACCTTAATGGAGCTTAGTAAATGCCGAAAATTGCCATGATTTCCCCCAGGGTAGGTTTCCATTGCGGCGTAACCGGCCCACTTAGCTCATGGGCAATTAAGGGGCTTGCAGGAATCGTAATTCTAGGTTTGGCAGCGTGTGCCCAAGCACCCCAATTGTCCACAAAAAAAGAAGCACCCCCTTTGGTTTTCCCATTGCCCCCGGACGAGGCGCGTTTTATTTACGAGCGAACCATTCGTTCCAGTCGCGATGTGGATACTTCGGTAGCGCCGACCTCAGTGGAAGAGCTGCTGACGGGGAAGGGTTCTTCCGCCAAAGATATTCCCTTGCGCAAACCTTATGCTATTGCCGTACATCAAGGTCGTCTGTTTGTATCCGAACCCACTACAGCTATTGTAAAAGTATTTGATGCTGCAGCTAATAAATATTTTACGATAGGCAATGAAGAACCTGGACGCTTGGCCATGCCCATTGGCCTGGATGTGGATGGAGCAGGCAATCTTTATGTTGCGGATGCAGGTGCTAAGGCGATCATGGTCTATGATAGGGACGGCAATTTTTTGCGCAAATTGGCCGGAGCAAAAATTGGCGAAGAGCCGTTGTTCCAGCGTTTGGCCAGTGTTGCGGTAGATAAAAAGGGCGAAAAAATTTATGCAGTTGACATCGGCGGAACTCTCGCAAGCGCCACCACCCCGGAAGTTCATCGCGTGCGTGTGTTTGACGCGAAATCCGGCAAACACCTGTTTGACATTGGCAAGCGCGGTGCGGGTCCCGGGGATTTCAATTTGGCCAGGGATGCTGTTATAGATGGCAACAATAATTTGATAGTCGTGGATGGGGGGAATTTTCGTGTTCAAGTGTTCACTGCGGACGGTAAATTTGTGCGCGAATTTGGCCGTCTTGGCCAACAGATAGGGGACTTTTCCCGCCCTAAAGAGGTCAGTGTCGATCCGACCAATAATATTTATGTTATTGATACCGGGTTCGAAAATTTCCAGATATTTACACCAGAAGGCAAGCTGCTGATGTCAATTGGTTCCGGAGGCGATGAAGACACCCCCGCGCGTTACAGGTTGGTATCTGGAATTACGGTAGATGAAGATGGTCGAGTCTATGTTGTAGATCAGCAATTCAAAAAAATTGATATTTTTCGCCCCGCCACTCTTGGCCCGCAAGAGGGTTATCTAGCTTCCGGAAAAAAAGCCGAGAACTCTTCCGCTCCCCCAGCGAATAAGGATTTCCTGGACGAAAAAACCGTACCAAACGATACCGCCGATGATGCTTTAATGCCAGAGTAGGCCTTTAATCATACTTAGGAATTCCCATTTTTGATTCTTATTCCCATAGGCAGGAATTTTTCGGTACTTTCGACTAAAAATCCAATTTTGGCAGGTAGTTTTACCTGGCTGGAAATGAGGTATTGGCAAGCTACAGAAGCTAAATACCTTCGGAGATTGGCGTTTTAAAAGGGTTTTATAAGGATTTTCCAATCTGGGTAAGGTTTTGGGGCTTATTCAGAAGGCCATACCCTGACATGGCACGAAACCTGCTAGATTAACAATGCGACAAGCTGATTCATTATCCTTTAACAGCTGCCCGCGTTTCGCTAATGTTAATATTAACTTTTAGGAGATTTAAATCATGAAAACATTTACCAAGAGTTTGTCGGGATTGTTATCCGCATCCGCCCTGGCTATCGGCCTGTCGGTCATTGCCCAGCCAGCTGTAGCGGGTATTGACGGCAGTGCGCATGACTTGGCTACGATTGATAGTGCTACTACCACAGCGCAAATTTGCGTATTCTGCCACACTCCTCACGGAGCTAATACTGCTGTAGATGCGCCGATCTGGAACAAAGGTTCAACTGGTAGTACGTATACTGTCTATACCTCTCCCACTATGGATGGTGTTGCTGCTGCTGGCAGCGTTTCCCTTGCCTGCTTGACGTGCCATGACGGTACGCAAGCTCGGGATAACATGATCAACAAGCCAGGATCGGGTGGCTACAACCCTGCCGGTTCTAACTTGGGCACCATGGGTCTTATCGCGAATACCATTGTAAATATAGGTACAGACCTTTCCAATGACCATCCGATTGGCATGACATACTGCGCTGCTGCAGATGCTACTGCTGCCGAAGGTGGTGCTTGCGGTGACGATAGCTTCAGCACAAACCCATTGGGCGGTACAGCTTCGACCAGGCTGTGGGTTGATACTGCAGTAGGAGCCGCTGGCGCCTATGAGAAGACCGACCTGCCACTGTTCAATGGCGGTTCCGGTGCCAGTGTTGAGTGTGCAACTTGCCACGATCCACACACCCCAACTAACGGTACCTTCCTGCGTATTTCGAATGCTGGAAGTGCTGTTTGCCTTACTTGCCACGCCAAGTAAAGTTGTGAGGGTAAGTTAGTAAGTTTCAGGTCGGGCGAAGTTGCCTGACAAAGCGGGTCAGACGCAAGTCTGACCCGCTTTTTATTTGTGGGAAGTACCCTCACCTGCCTAGAGGTGAAAGTTCTCCACTTGTGTCCGTTAAGGGAAGATAGCTCCTTAAATATACATGTAATTCCGGTATGATTATTGCTTTATAATCAACTTGAGAATTTGAATAAAGTCCAAAAACTTCCTGGAATGCTGCGTTTGTAACAGCCTTCCAGACAATCAGTTGAGTATCTTACAAAAAGGGGAGTCGTCATGTATAGAACAATCGCCGAAACCGTTACCGGAGTAAGAAAAAATTCTTTCTTATGTATTATCTTTATTTTCTCCCTACAGGGTCCATTCAGTTCGTTTGCCACCGCAGCTTCCATTCAGGACCTGAGGGGCGCTGACCATTCAAAGATAACTCGTTTTGGAAAAGATATCTCAGCGGATGAAAAGCGTGCCGCACTGGGCTTGGATAGCGATAGCTCGCTTACCCTGGTTAAAGAACGTACCGACAAAAATGGCAATGTTCACCAGCGATACAATCAACATTTTATGGGCATCCAGATTTGGGGCCATCAGGTCGTCGTCCATACCGTTAAGAACGGAGGTCTGCGCAGCCTGAACGGATCGGTTGTTAAAAATATCAGGAAAGATATTAAAACCACGAGGCCCGCTATTAGCGAGGGCGTAGCGCTGGAGGTAGCAAAATCCCGTCATATATCTGTTCGGGGGGAATCGAGCCAACTGCTGAAGTACAAAAATGAAAATAATCAGCTGATGATTTATATCGACGAATCAAATGTAGCGCACTTGGTTTATTACGTTAATTTTTTTGTGGATACCGAACAAGGGGGCAAGCCGTCGCGTCCCCATTATCTGATTGATGCGACCACTCAGCGAATACTTAAAGAATGGGAAGGCCTTACTAATGACTCTATCGGTACCGGTCCCGGGGGGAATTTAAAGACAGGTCAATACGAATACGGCACCACCCCCAATTATGGCTTTCTTGACGTGATCGAGAATGGCGCAACCTGCGTCATGGAGAATGCTAATGTTAAAACGGTCAACCTGGACCATGCGTTTGACGGAAGCACAGCGTTTGAGTATGCCTGCCCCAGAAATACAGTCATGGAGATCAACGGCGCCTACTCCCCACTGAATGACGCCCACTATTTTGGTGGTGTCATTTTCGACATGTATCAAGCATGGTTCAGCACGGCACCTCTGACTTTTCAACTCATGATGCGCGTTCATTACTCTACCGGTTATGAAAATGCCTTCTGGGACGGTTCTTCGATGACGTTTGGTGATGGGGACACATACTTATATCCGTTAGTCTCACTCGATATCTCAGCGCATGAGGTTAGCCATGGTTTTACGGAACAAAATTCAGAACTCATATATAGCGGACAATCCGGTGGAATAAATGAGTCATTTTCTGATATGTCTGGCGAAGCTGCAGAATTTTATTTACGCGGGTCGAACGATTGGGTGGTGGGCGCAGAAATTTTCAAGGGCCCAGGTGCGTTACGATATTTTGACGATCCCACCAAAGATGGAATTTCAATCGGCCACGCCAGCAATTATTATCCAGGGCTGGATGTTCACCATAGCAGCGGAGTATTCAATCGCGCCTTCTATTTGCTGGCCACAATGCCGGGATGGACGACACAGAAGGCATTTGAAGTGATGGCGAATGCGAACCGCGATTACTGGTCTCAAAATACTGATTATGTTTCTGGGGCCTGCGGGGCGATCGAAGCGGCAAATGACGCTTCTTACAATTTCTATGATGTCCATAATGCGTTTATCACTGTGGGTGTGATCTGCGAAACGCTTCCGACCACTGGTACTTTCCTCTACGGCTACACCACCAAATCCGACGACACTGCGCTGGCAGGGGTAATCATCCAGGCTACCCAAGGGGAAAACACCGTAAGTACCACGAGCGATGCAAATGGTTTCTGGTCGATAGGCGGACTTACCCCAGGCGCCGTTTCTGTAATGGCTTCGGCCAGTGGTTATACCACACAGACCAGGAGCGCAACGGTTGTGGCCATCAGCAATACCATGGTGAACTTCAATCTTGCATTGACCAGTGAAGGCAGCATCGCTGGTATGGTATATCAACCGGATGGTAGCACCCCGCAGAATGGGGCGACCGTACAGGCATTGCAAGCAGGAACGGTGAAGCGCACGACGACTACAGCAGCGGATGGTAGCTATATTTTCAGCATGCAAGCCGGAAGTTATGATGTGAAGGCCTCCTACGGTAGTTACAACATCTCGTCACTGATCAGCGGGGTGAGTGTGTCGGCGAGCAACACTCCCTCGGTGAACATAACCTTGACCCCTGGTGGGATTTTATCCGGGTATATTCGCAAAACCGACGGCAAGAGTCCGAACTCTGTAACTATCCAGATTACCCAGGGGGGTGTCATTAAAGGTACCGCGCTCAGCGGCTTAAATGGCTACTGGAAAATTACCAATCTCCCTATAGGCAATTATGATGTTACCGCCTCAGCCAGCGGCTATACCCCGCAGACCGTTACCGTAGCGGTCGTGGCCAACAGCGATACTATCGTGAATTTTGACCTAAATTTGGTCGGTGAAGGAAACATTGCCGGCGTGGTGTATAAAGGAGACGGCAACACGCCCCAGGCAAATGCGACTGTGTATGGGCTGCAAAACGGCGTGGTAATTCGCTCGAATCGTACTGGGATTGATGGCAGATATATTATTGGTCTCCCACCCGGCTCCTATGATTTAAGGGCGGTGTCGGGGCTATACAACGCCCCCGAATTAATCAGCGGCGTCACCGTATCGGCAGGCAATACCACCGCGCAGAACCTGACTCTGGGCAATGGCGGCTATCTGACTGGCAACACCTATAAAGTCGATGGTTCAGCGCTGGTCGGGGTGTCCATCCAGGTCACCCAAGGTGGTGTCACCCTTGGCTATGCCACCAGCAATATCAGTGGTGCCTGGTCGATTTACAATGTGCCTACAGGTTCCGCTACGGTGACCGCCACAGCCAGTGGCTATACCGCGCAGACCAAGAGCGCTACCGTCAGCACTAACGCCGCTTACCGGGTGGACTTCACTCTGGCCACAGCGAGCGAGGGTAGTATCAGCGGCATAGTGTACCAAGCGGGTGGCACTACCCCGCAAAGTGGTGCGACAGTACGCGCGCTGCAAGCGGGGATTGTGCAAGGCACCACCACGACCGGGCCAGACGGCACTTACATCCTGGCATTGCCACCCGGAAGCTATGATTTAAGGGCGGTTTCGGGGCCCTATGATACATCCAGTTTAATCAGCGGCGTCACCGTATCGGCAGGCAATACCACCGCGCAGAACCTGACTCTGGGCAATGGCGGCTATCTGACTGGCAACACCTATAAAGTCGATGGTTCGGCGCTGGTCGGGGTGTCCATCCAGGTGGTCACCCAAGGTGGTGCCATCATAGGTAGTGCCACCAGCAATATCAGTGGCTCCTGGTTGTTTAACAATGTACCTACAGGCTCCGTTACCGTGACCGCCACAGCCAGTGGCTATACCGCGCAGACCAAGAGCGCTACCGTCAGCGCTAACGCCAACTACCCAGTGGACTTCACTCTGGCCACAGCGAGTGAGGGCAGTATCAGCGGCATAGTGTACCAAGCGGGTGGCACT
>JANNQM010000100.1:0-25948 GCA_031400735.1 Gallionellaceae bacterium | reverse complement strand
CACGCCGAGTGTCGTCAACGCGTGAATGTCCGAGCGCGCCACGCGCGAATGCACGAGGTCGCCGACGATGGCCACGGTCAGGTTCCGAAAATCCTTCTTGAAATGTCGGATCGTGTACATGTCGAGCAGCCCCTGCGTCGGGTGCGCATGCCGCCCGTCGCCCGCGTTCACCACATGCACATGCGGCGCGCAGTGTTGCGCAATCAGGTACGGTGCGCCGCTCTCGCCATGACGCACGACGAACATGTCGGCATGCATCGCACACAAATTGTCCACGGTGTCCAGCAGGGTTTCGCCTTTGCTGGCGGAAGAAGAAGCGATGCTCAGGTTGACCACATCAGCCGATAACCGCTTGGCAGCGATCTCGAATGTGGTGCGGGTGCGGGTGCTGTTTTCGAAAAAAATATTGAAGACTGACTTGCCATGCAGCAACGGGATTTTTTTAATTTCCTGTCCCGCTGCCACATTTACAAAAGTGGCGGCACGGTCCAGGATGCCGCGCAATATTGCGACAGGAAGCCCTTCCGTGGAAAGCAAATGCTGTAGTTCGCCGTGTTTATTCAGTTGTGGGTTATTCACGGTACCTCATGCGACAACTCCCATCGCGGGTTCGTCAAAGTATGCCTGCAAAATCTGTTGCGCTGCAACCTGGTCCAGCAACGGTTTTTGCTGGATGCCGTGGATGCCGGCCTGGTCCAGCTGCGAGCTGGCTGCGGTCGAAGTATACCGCTCATCGACCAGAATTATCGGCAAATTAAAGCGACCCTTGAGTCGCTGGGCAAAACGACGGCACAAACGCGTCAACTCGTGTGGTGAACCATCATCATGGCAGGGTAAGCCCACCACCAATGCCAGCGGTTGCCATTCATGGATCATTTTTTCTATCGCGGCGAAGCGTTGTTCGTTTTGTTCGCCGTGCAATGTGGTCAGCGCTTGCGCCGTACTGGAAATGGAATTGCCTACTGCCACTCCAATGCGCTTGGTGCCAAAATCAAACGCCAAATAAGTACCTTTCGCAGGACTGGGAACTGAGGACTGAGGACTAAGCGCGGTCACCACACACTTTTTCTGTCATCTGCCATCTGTCCTCTGTCTTCTGTCTTCTGACATCAGGCATGTCCGGCATCTTCCGATAAGGAAGCATAATCCACACCCAGCAATGCCATCGCGGCAGGCAGTCGTTCCTCTGCGGGCAGGTCAAATAAAATATGTTCCGAGGCGGGGACGCTGAGCCAGGCATTTTGCGCCAGTTCATGCTCCAGCTGGCCTTGTGTCCATCCGGCATAGCCCAGCGTGACCAGCAAATTATAGGGGCCCTTGTCCAGACCTACGGCCTGCAATATATCCTTGGAGGTAGTCAGCCCAACCTTGTCGTTCACTTGCAGCGTGGATTGCCACTCGCCTATTGGGTCATGCAGCACAAACCCGCGGTCGGTCTGCACCGGTCCGCCGTAATGGACCGGCAATTTTTTCAAATCCGAACGGCTTAATGGCGCCTGTATCTGCGCGAACAGTTCGCCCAGGGTCAGGTTGGTGGGGCGATTCACTATGATGCCCAGGGCGCCTTGATCATTGTGCTCGCAAACGTAAACCAGCGCCCTTGCAAAGACCGAATCTGCCATGGCCGGCATAGCGACGAGAAAATGGTGCCTGAAATCCAGTTGGGCCATGACCGCTATTGTAAACCGGCAGCAGCTGGTTGAGAAATTATTGTGCGGGCCATATTAAACCTTAAACCGCAGTTCACTCACCACAGAGACACAGAGGCACAGAGAAACAAGAGGCTGTCTACAAACTTACCGCCCCTTGATCGGTGAATAATGTGCTCAAGACTTTTTCCTGGCTTTTCAACTCTGTGTCTCTGTGGTTAACTGCTTTTTTCAGGTTAATAAATAATTTTATGTTGCGGCTCGTCACGCTTTTGCCATCGCAGCGCAAGCTAGCCCCCGGCCTGGGGAGAAATAAAACTGGCGATCTGGTGCAGCAACCCTTCAGCACGGTGGAAGTTGGCATGGTTATGCAGCTCTTCCTCGGAATAAAACTTGACGTGTTCCAGCAACTCAACTTCCTGGTAGGGTTTGCCCAGATAGGCATTAACGCCAAGCTCCAGCGCGTACAGGCGGTGTTTTTCTGCGGCGCGTGAGGTAATGATAATGATCGGCATTTGCTTGTAGCGTTGGTCGCTGCGCAAACGCTTGGTCAGTTCGAAGCCATCCATGCGCGGCATTTCTATGTCCAGCAACATCATGTCCGGCGTAAATTCCGCCAGCTTTTCCAGCGCATCGACGCCATCATTAGCGGTCACCACTTGATAGCCGGCGCGTATCAGCATGCGGCTCGTGACTTTGCGCACGGTCAGCGAATCATCCACCACCATGACCAGCAGTTTGGCGGCAGCCACGGTGACTGGTGCCACCGCTGCCTTGGCCTTGCTGATCATTTGCGCGCCGGATGCATATTGTTCCAGCGCTATCGGGTTCAGGATCAGCACCACCTTGCCATTACCCAGCACAGTTGCACCGGCGATACCGGGCAAGCGTGCCAGCTGCGGGCCAATGTTTTTTATCACCACCTCCTGGTTGCCCAGCAGCTCATCGACATGCAATGCCAGGCGCCGGCCGCCGCTGCGCAGCAATAGCACCGGATTATAGGGACGGCTCTCCGGTTGGTAGTTTTCATTGCCCAACAAGCGCATCAGGTTAAATAGCGGATAATGGTTGCCGTTCCATTCCACTTCGCCCTTGTCATATATCTCGACCAGTCCGGCATGCTTGATTTGCTGCACTTGTTCTATCATGCCGGCGTTGATCGCATACGTTTCGTGCGCTGCTTGCACCATCAGCGTTTGTGCCACGGCCAGCGTGAGCGGCAGGTGAATCACAAACCGCGCGCCTTTGTCGCGCTCGGAAAATACATCAATGCGCCCGCCCAGCGCCATGATGTCGCTGCGCACTACGTCCATCCCGACACCGCGCCCGGAAATTTCCGAGACCCCGCTGGCAGTCGAAAGCCCGGTGGCAAAGATCACCTGCATTATCTGATTTTCGTTTACCGCTTCGTCTTCCTTGAAAATGCCCAGTTCTATGGCCTTTTTGTGCAGCCGCTCAATATCCAGGCCGGCACCATCATCGGTAAATTCGAACTCCACCTCATTATTTGACTGGCGTAGCGACAACCGTATCTCGCCTATCGGCGGTTTATTTTTTCTTGTGCGTTCTTCCGCGCTTTCCAGGCCATGGTCTATCGAATTACGCAGCATGTGTTCAAATGGCGCCGTCATTTTTTCCAGCATGCTGCGGTCCAGCTCGATGTCGCCGCCTTGTAATTCCAGGTTAACGCGCTTGCCCAGCTCTTTGCCGGTGCGCCGTATGATGCGGTACAGGCGTTCGCTTAACGTGGAAAAAGGCACCATGCGGATCGACATCAGGCTTTGCTGCAATTCTCGGTTGAGATGGGCTTGCGCGGTCAACGCCGCGCTGGTTTCGTCCAGATTTTTCAACAAGGCTTGTTGCACGGTTTGCACGTCATGCACACTTTCGTTCATTGAACGCGTCAAATCCTGAAAGTGCGTAAACCGGTCAAATTCCAGCGGATCGAATTGTTCGGCTGTTTCTGTGGATAGGGAAACCCGTGCCTGCATCTGCCCTTCCGCCTGAATTTCGATCTCGCGCAATTGCTTGCGCAAGCGCTCAACACTGTTGGTCAGCTCCTGCAGGCCGGATTTGAAGCCGCGCAGCTCACCTTCAATGCGCGAACGAACCACGCTGATTTCGCCCGCTTCATTGACCAGGGAATCAACCATGTCCGAACGAACGCGCAACATGGCAGCAGCCAGCGATCCGGAACTGACTTCCGATACCGGCAATTCAGCCGGTGGCGTTGCTGCCACTTGCGCAACCACGCTGTCCGCTTGCTTGGCGGTTGGTGTGGGTGTTGCGGCGGCTGTGGTCGACGCGGCCTGCGCTACGGTTTCGCTGGGGCCGCCGCTACGCAGACGTTCCAGCGTGTTGCCAATACGGTCAAAATAACTTTCCAGCTCTTCCCAGAATGTCGCATCATGTTGCGCAGCGGGCTTGGCCACATGGGTTTCGGTCAGGTGCGTCAGCTCACCCAGGCGCATGGCCCCTACCATGCGCGCGCTGCCTTTTAATGTATGCAGGGTGCGTTGCAGATTCTGGCTGTATTTGTCGTCACTGGGGTGTTCTATCCAGGAGCGCAGATTGCTGGAAATCTGGGCGTAGATATCCGCCGCTTCTTCCAGGAAAATCGGCAGCAACTGTTCATCCAGATCATCCCGTACCACCCGCTCGGTTACCAACTCGTCAGCCGCCGCGTCACCTGTGCCGACCGGTTCAGGCTGGGTAATCTCGCGAGGAGGCGGCGCGACAAATGAGGGAATGGCCGGGGCGGGGGGCGTCACTGGCAGTTCCAGTTTTGGCGGCTCCATTTCTGCCGCTTCTTCGGTATCCCCCTGCAACTGGTTAATTAATTCCGGATGCGCCTGGTAGGCCTGATGTTTGCTTACCGCAAGCCCTATGTCATGCAGCGCAGCCACCGCCTGCTGCAACACGGTTAACTGCATTTCGCTCAGCGTGAACGACCGGTTCATGCGCGCTTGCAGCCATGATTCCAGGGCATGGGCCAGATCCGCCCCATACAATGAACCCATGGCGCGATGTACCCCGCCCAAGGTATGGGCAGCACGCATAAAATCGTAGGGAATGGCCGGAGATTCGCTGGCCAGCAATTTTGCCAGATGATTTTGCAGGGTGGCCACATTCTGCGCCGCCTCTTGCGTCGAGATGTTGAATAATTCTGGCGACATATTGTCCGCCTCGCTACTGACAGTTGTTGGCAGCAGGTCTATTGCTGGCTCGGGCGGAGTTTGTGGCGGGGCCGGCGGTGCGGGTTCAGGTTCCTTTACCGGCTCGGCCCGCAACTGCAGATCAGAAATCGGCGCAGGGATGGCTTCCAGTTCCAGTTCCAGTTTAAAGCTGGGCTGGGGTTCGGCGCTTGGCTCAGGCTGCGGCTCGGTTTCTGCCGGAATGTCAGGCTGTGCTGCGGGTGAATCAAAGGTCAGGTCGGGCAAGGACTCCAGGTCTAATTTAAATTCCGGTGCAGTCGGCTGCTCGGCGAGCGGTGCCTGAGCTTCCACTTCGGCTTGCTGAACGGGCTGCAATTCAACGCCGCTGACAATTTGCTGAGCAGTCGCCAACAATGCCGCGTAATCAAATTTTGCTGCTTCGCGTTTAGCCAGCTTGTCTACCCATGCCTGGAATAACCGTGCGGCATCGCCTATAAATTTCAGCAGCTCGGGAGTGGCCGGTTTTCCTTTATCCAGCCATACATTCATCGCGCTTTCCATGGCCCAGGCCACTTCGCCCAGTTCCGACAAGCCGACCATGCGCCCACTTCCTTTGAGCGTGTGGAAGCCACGGCGGATAGTCACTAATGGCTCGCGGCTGTCCATGTGCAGCTGGCTGGACTCCAGGTTGGTGCGCAATATTTCCAGCACCTCTTGCGCTTCTTCCAGAAACACTTCCTGCATATCTTCGTCGCCGCCCAGACCTTCCTCTTCTTCGACAGTGGCGGCGGGTGCTGCAGAAGGTGCGGGTTTGGCCGGAGCCGCTGGCTCCGGTTGTGTTTCAGCTGGAGCTGGAGCGGCGGACGGCCGCTGCGATGCTTCCATAACCTGAAACGCAGATTGCAACGGCGAGACATCTGATTTTTGCCCATGCGCCAGATTCTGCACATAAGCCCCTATCGCGCTCAGCGCCAGCGCTACGGCGCGCATCTCCGCTGGCACAGGATTACTGCCTGCCGCATAGCGTTCAACCGTTTGTTGTAGTGCAAGCAATAATTGCTCAGCTTGCACCAGAGACAACAGGTGCATCGCAGCCAGCACTTGATGCAGCAAGCGTCCCAACGGGTTAATCTCTTCACGCTTGGCCGGGTCGGCAAAGAATGCATTCAGGGCTTGTTCGACATGTTGCAGGTTGCCCTGCATTTCGTTGGCCAAGGGTCCCAGTATTTTGCGTTTCTCCATTTCCGAGTGCAGCGCTATGAACTCGGCAAATTTTTCTGTGTCTTCCGGCATGCGCATCATGCTGCTCTGCAGGCGCTGCGCCAGAATTCTGGCTTGATCGTGGTAGTTGCTGCCGAGGTGGCTATACTGGTCGATGCCGATTTCCAACAACAGCATGGCCATGGCCATATCCTGGGCAATGCGTTGCGCGCGTTCCGGCTCCACGCAATGCACTGCCCCGGCGTGAATCTGGGTACTCAGAAATTGCAAGGTATTGCGATCCAGGCCTTCGGCCAGTGCGCGCAACTGATCTGCTTGATTGATAAACTCCTGGCATGATTGTGCGCTACCGCCACCCTCAGCCGCCTCTCCCTGCAAACACTTTTCCCATGACTCGCGTGCCACGCCCAGCTGGGTGCGCATCTGTTCCAGCACTTGCGCAGTCTGGCTCAGCGGCAGTGATGAATCATCAGGCAAATAGTCATCCAGCGCGTAGGTCTGCTTCAGGCTGCCTACCAGCTCACTGACCACATGGCTGCGCGCCAGCAGATACAGCATTTCGCACAGGGTCGGGTAATTGTCGACCTGGCTGCCCTCGAGCAAGGCCTTCATTTGCAAATCGACGCGGCTGAGCAAGCCCTTGGCATTCAGTCCCGGCGGTGCACCATCAAAGATCAGGCAGTCCAGCACCCCGGCTGCAATCCACCAGAACGCGCGGCGCTGGTCCTGCGGCACACAAGTCATCACGGTCAGCACTGCCGTGCGCATTTGTTGCAGGGCTTCTGCCGGGTTGTTCTGGCGCAACCATTTCAATAATGCCTGTTGGTACTGGCTGCGCGCCAATTTAATGCGCGGCTGGACATCCGTTTCCAGCGGAATGCCCGCCACCGATTGCGGCAATTCAACAGACAGCTCCGGGAAAAACAGGTCTACTTCAAACGACATCTCCACACCACGGGCTTGCTGCAATTCCTGATAATGATGGAACAGGCGCAGGGTGGCATTGCTGGCGCCATCTATCAGCGCTTCAAGATAATGCGTCAGCGCCGTTAATGAACGCTGGACTATATCGCGGTGGGCATGGGAGGGCGCCAGGGAACCGGCAGCAAGTTCTTGCAACAGTTTTTCTATTTCTTCGCCATAGCGGGTGACGCCCTTTAGCGATACCATCTGCAATACACCACAAGCACGGTGCAGCTCAGCGAGCGCATTTTGCAATGCCTCGCGCCCGGCATCCGGCCCTGAAAAATAAAGGTCAAGATCGCGCCCGACCTGCTCCATCGAGCTGGCTATCCCAGGCATCACTGACAGCAGTGGCAGCGGATTAAATTGCGCAGTTTGGCTCATTGTGCCTAGTGCAATGTCTCTGAATTAATTGACTGCGAAAAAATCCCACAATTCGGGAGGTTGCGATATTGGCCTGACCCCAAACCATACCGATCACAGCTTGAAGCCGGAAACAGAGGACTTCAGGCCGGTTGCCAGGTTGGCCAGTTCCACTACCGAATCCGCAGTGCGCTTGGTACCTTCCGTGGTCTGTTCGGTAATATCCAGGATGCCCACCATGGTTGCCGCAACTTCCCGTGCCATATCTGTCTGCACCTGGGTCGATACTGAAATGCTGTTGATCAGCCCCGCCAGTTCGCGCGAGACCTCCTCAATTTCACGCAATGACTGGCCGGCCACGTTAGACAGGTTGGCGCCTTCCACCACCCCGTGCGTGCTTTTTTCCATCGCCGCTATGGTGTCCTGCGTGTCACCCTGAATGGTTTTTACCAGCGCGCTGATTTGATGGGTCGCTTCCGCTGAACGTTCTGCCAGGCGCTGCACCTCGGCCGCCACCACTGAGAATCCACGGCCTGCTTCACCCGCTGATGCCGCCTGAATCGCCGCATTCAGCGCCAGCACGTTAGTTTGTTCGGTAATGTCGGAAATCAATTCGACGATTTCGCCGATTTCCTGCGAGCTCTCGCCCAGTCGTTTGATACGTTTTGACGTCTCCTGAATTTGCTCACGGATTTCGTCCATGCCGATGATGGTGTTTTGTACGGCCTGGGCGCCTTCTTCGGTCATTTCCAATGTGCGGCGCGCCACCTGCAATGATTGCGTGGCGCTGGCATCCACTTCCTGTATGGATTTGCTGATCAGACCCACCGCCTCGCTGGCGTTGCGAATATCACCGGACTGCTTCTGCGCAGCCACCAGCAGGCCTTTGGATATCACCTCGGCTGCGCCAGCCGCGCGGGTTACCTGCTCGGACACGGTGGTAATGCCGAACACCAGTTTGCGCAATTCATCGGTGGTGTAATTAACCGAATCCGCGATCGCGCCGGTCACATCCTCCGAAACGGTAGCCTTGACGGTAAGATCGCCGTCGGCCAGGTCGCCCATTTCGTTCATCAAACGCAAGATCGCATCCTGATTGCGGCGGTTTGCCTGTTCGGCTTCCAGCGTACGGCTGCGGGCGTCGTCACGGTACGCCTTGGCCAGCAATAATAATAATGACAGCACAATCAAGCCCAGTATCGCCATCACATAGCTGGTCGTCCTGCTGGTCGAACTGGCCTGATAGGCATTCGTCAGCTTCTCCGCCAATCCCAGTAACTGCGCGCTGTCTTCGTAGATTTCCTTGCCTGCCTGTTTTGCGTTCAGCAGGTTTTTTGCATTTCCCATAATCGCTTCAGCAGAAATCCGGTAACCGTCAAACAGCTCATTAATACTGCTTACTTCACCCGCAGGAAAACTGGCCAACACCTCCCCGGCCTCTATGGTATCGACACCGAGCTGGGTAACTTGTGCGTTTGTTACCTGGCCTAACATCGAAGTGGCGTCTTTAGCGATGCGCTCCACCAGCAAACTGAAACGTACCGCGCGTTCTTTTTGCGCGCCTTCAGAACGGCTTACCAGTTGTTTGGCCTGGGCGCGCAGCTCTGGCGCTGCAGCTTCAATGGCCGCAATGGCACGGCTCAACGTCACCAGCCCCGGGCGGCCCTCTTCAACGGCCAATATGTTAGCCAGCGGTTTGGTTGCCAGTTGCATCAGCTCATTGAGTGCCGCGCGCGGATTGCCGCTGGTGGCAGGCAGGCTGTTGTCGCCTTTATCCAGCAGGGTCAGCACCGAAATAACGGCTTCGCGGCTTTGCGTCAGCTCCTCGAATGCCAGGTAGTCGCCGGACAAACTTCTTTCCGCGGCCTTGGCCATGCGTTGCGACAACATCTGCAGTCTGGATGACTCAGCCACATAACGCGTCCCATGTGAG
Organism: Gallionellaceae bacterium; assembly: GCA_031400735.1. GTDB lineage: Bacteria > Pseudomonadota > Gammaproteobacteria > Burkholderiales > Gallionellaceae > Nitrotoga. Next base: position 16,664 of record JANNQM010000100.1, on the reverse strand, counting down.
GCAATGCGGTTATCGAAGTAAGCAGCAATGACAATCAGCACTATGAATGCCAATAAGGTGCCACCCAGCACTTGCATGCGCTTGGCTGCCGGCAGACTCGTGAAGGACATGCGGGGCTTGCCGCCACCGGCGCTACCTGCCTCTGGTTTTTTAGCCGGCTTGGGTTGCTGCACTGTAGATGATTTGAACGCCATGCTGTTTTCCTCTATAAACGGGATTTAGATCCCTATTTGCAAAAAATCGGGTTGCAACAACAGTTGTGCCACTTCCAGCTTTCGCCATGTTTGCCCTTGATCGTCGTGATAGCGCATTTCTCCATCCTGTACTTCGTATTTCCAGCTTCTGGCATCACGCAGACCCAGCACACGCGCCACGACCAGCCCGGCATTGCAGGAAAATTTTGGGTTCGCCAGCAACACGCGGGTTTGCAGGCCGTTCGGTGTTTTGCCCTGGCCCATAAAAGCCGCCAAATCGGCAATGCTGTATAAGTTGCCGCGCACATTGGCTATTCCGCAGTACCACGGCTGGGTCAAATGTACCGGGGTAATTTCAGGCAGCGGCAACACTTCACTGATCTCATGCATGTCTACCAGCCAATAATCCTCTCCTACTTGTACGCCCAGCGTGGAAATGCGGTCTCCCGCCACCTCTTTCTGCTGGATACGATCAATTATTTTCTGCTGAAACTCGCGCAGACTGAAGCGCTTGGCCATGGCTACACTAACGCCGCAATCTTGCTCAGCAAATCATTGGCATCCACTGGCTTGACTACATAGTCTTTCGCCCCCTGGCGGATGCCCCACACCTTATCGGTTTCCTGCCCCTTGGTAGTGCACAGAATCACCGGGATATGCTGCGTCGCCGCATCTTTGGTGATCGCGCGTGTAGCCTGAAAGCCGTTTAACCCCGGCATCACCACATCCATTACGATCAGGTCGGGCATTTCCGCCTTGGACATGGTCACACCCGCCTCACCATCTTCAGCAAACACCACTTCCCAACCTTGTTTGCGCAATATCTCGCCGATAATGTGGCGCTCCGTTGGCGAATCATCCACAACCAGCACTTTCTTAATTGCCATAATTTTCTTCTCCCTGCTTTTGCTGAGTATGGGTAATAACTGCCTCGATCAGGCTTTTCTTGCTGAAAGGTTTGGTCAGGTATTGGTCTGATCCGACCAACTTGCCACGCGCACGGTCGAACAGGCTGTCCTTGCTGGTCAGCATGATAACCGGCGTATTCCTGAAATCCTGGTGATTTTTTATCAATGCGCAGGTCTGGTAACCGTCCAGCCGGGGCATCATGACATCCACAAAGATCACGTCCGGCTTGTTATCGACTACTTTGGAAAGCCCGTCAAATCCATCTTCTGCCAGCACGACTTCGCAGCCCGCTTGCTTCAGGAATATCTCCCCACTGCGGCGGATGGTATTGCTGTCATCAATGAGCACCACCTTGATCCCTGACAGTGGCATATTTTCGTCCACGCTCATCTCCCGAAATTGTTGAATTGCAGATGCCGCATTGTACATTCCGCCCTGATAATCCCCCGGTTTTGGATGCTACCGCATTCTATACAGGGTGTTAACACATATTTTAATTAATGTTTCCAGAACCGTGGGGTAAAAATAATCAGCACAGTAATGATCTCCAGCCGGCCTGTCACCATGGCCACTGTACACACCCAGGTCTGGAAATCAGTCAGCGCGCTGTAATTGCCGGCTGGCCCTACCTGGCCCAAGCCCGGGCCCACATTATTGATACAGGCCAGCACCGCCGAAAACGCCGTAAGAAAATCCATTCCGCTGATCAGCAAAATAAAGGTCAGCGTGACCACGCTCATGAAATACAGAAAAATAAAACCCAGCACCGAAAGCACAATGTTGTTGGCCACCACAAGGCCGCCGATTTTCATTGGATTAATCGCCGCCGGATGCAACAGCCGCAGGAATTCGCGTCCTGCTTGCTTGAATAAAATCAGCGTGCGTATCATCTTGATTCCACCACCTGTGGAGCCTGAACTGGATGCGATGCATGCTAGGAATAACATCCACAGCGGAGCAAAAATGGGCCACAAATTAAAATCAGTGGTAGCAAATCCGGAACTGGTACTGATGGAAACCAGGTTAAACGACGCAAAACGCAATGCCGTCCAGAAATTGGCGTAAGTACCCTGCTGCCACAAGAACAACGCGATAAAAATGCAGCTGCCCAGGATCAGCGTGACGGTAGCTTTCCCTTCCGAATCGCGAATATAGGGTGTTAATTTTTTTTCCCGCAACGCAAGAAAATGCGTGGCGAAGCTCATTACCGCCAGCAACATGAACACGATTAAAATAAATTCGATAGCCGGGGAATCAAAATATCCCACGCTGGCGTCATGTGTGGAAAATCCGCCCAGGCCCATTGCCGCAAAAGCATGACAAATCGCATCCAGCCACGACATGCCCGCCAGCTTTAGCAAAACAATACACGCTACCGTAAAGCCTACATAGACCAGCCACAGGTTACGGGCTGTTTCAGTAATGCGCGGAGTGAGTGCTGTATCTTTCATTGGGCCCGGAGTTTCAGCCTTGAATAGCTGGCGACCACCTATGCCCAGCATCGGCAAAACAGCCACTGCCAGCACGATAATGCCCATGCCTCCCACCCAGTTTAATTCATGTCGCCACAAATTGACCGAGGGCGCCAGGTTATCCAGGCCAACCAGCGTTGTCGCGCCGGTCGTGGTAAGCCCGGACATGGTTTCAAAATAGGCATCCGTAAAAGACAGGCCGCTAATCAAAAACAGCAGCGGCAAGGTGGCAAAAAATGGCATGGCTGTCCAGATCAGCACCACCAATAAATAGCCATGGCGGGTAGTCAGCTCTTTTTTGTGATGCCGGGTCAACATCCACATCAGGCATCCCGATAAAAATGTCAGGGTCATCGCCAGAAAAAAATCCTGCAGCGCACCATCCTGATAGATCAATGAGGCAATAATGGGCAAGACATAGGTTACGCTGAACACAATTAACAACATGCCCAGCGTATGGAAAACCGTCAGCGACCGCAACATCAAAAAAACCCCACACCTACCTGAAACAATTTTTCAATCTTGCTGATCATTTTCTTGTTGATTACAAAAACGATAACATGGTCTTCTGCTTCAATCACGGTGTCGTGGTGGGCCATGATGACCTGGTTGCTGCGCACAATGGCTCCTATCGTGGCGCCTTTGGGCAGGTCGATTTCATCTATGCGTCTGCCCACTACCTTGGACGACTGACGGTCACCGTGCAACACCAGCTCCAGCGCCTCGGCCGCGCCGCGCCGCAAAGAATGCACGACTGCGACATCGCCCTGACGTACATAGGCCAGCAGCGAACCGATGGTCACATGCGCCGGTGATAACGCGATATCAATTTGCCCGCCCTGCACCAGGTCAACATAGGCACTGCGGTTAATCAGCGAAATGACTTTGCGCACCCCGCCTTTTTTGGCCAGCAAGGACGACATGATGTTGTTCTCGTCGTCATTGGTCAGCGCGCAAAACACATCCACATCTTCCACATGCTCGGCTGTCAGCAGGTTTTCATCGGTGCCATCGCCGTTCAATACCAGCGTATGGGTCAACTCTCCGGCCAGGCGCTCACAGCTTTTTTTATTAAACTCGATCAGTTTGACCTGATAGTCCCGCTCCAGCGCGGCTGCCAACCGGCGTCCGATATTGCCGCCACCAACTATCATTACACGTTTGGTGGGCTTGTCCATGCGCCGCAATTCTTTCATGACCGCGCGGATATTTTCCGTGGCAGCAATGAAGAATATTTCATCACCCGCCTCAATGACGGTATTCCCTTCAGGGATAATAGGGCCCCCAAGGCGGAAAATCGCAGCTACCCGCACATCAATATGCGGCATATGCGCACGCAAGTTGCTCAACGCATTCCCGACCAGCGGGTCGCCCAGGAATACCCGAACGGCCACCAGTGAAATCCGGCCATTGGCAAATTCCAGCACTTGCAATGCTTCCGGAAACTCAATCAGCTTGCAAATATAATCGGTCAGGATTTGTTCCGGGCAGATCGAAAAATCTACGCAAAAATTTTCCTTGCGGAAAATTTCCGGATGTTCCAGAAAATCAGTGGCGCGGATACGCGCGATCTTGGTCGGAGTGTTGTACAGGCTGGCGGCCAATTTGCAGGCCACCATGTTGACCTCATCACTTTGCGTGACTGCCAGTAGCATGTCAGCATCTTCTATGCCCGCCTGTTTCAACACTGAGGGATGGGAAGCATTGCCTACCAACACCCGCAGGTCGAAGCGGTCCTGCAGCATGCGCAATTTGGCAGCGTCGGTATCGACTACGGTAATATCGTTGGCTTCGCCCACCAGGTTTTCCGCAACGGTAGAGCCGACCTGGCCGGCGCCCAATATTAAAATTTTCACAAGAATCCTCTACGGTAGCGGCACAGCAATTTCAATTCGATATCCTGCGAGTCAATGCAAGCAGCAACATGGCCTGTATTTTTGGTGACATTGTATGGGTGGAATGATTCATCAGCAGATTAAATAATTTAATATCTGGCAGCCCTATTGGTTTCGAATCCAGTCTTTCCATTGGTCAAACAGATGTCCATCCAACGACGCTATCACCGAACGTTGCCACGCATTGCCCCGGGCAAAATCATCCTGATCCAGGCTGCACATTTGTCCGCCCGCTTCCAGCAGTATCAGTGAACCGGCGGCATAATCCCACAGCTTCTGACCACCGTGCAAATACACATCGTAACGCCCGGTTGCGGTATAACACCAATCCAGCGTGCTGGCGCCAAAATTTCGCTGCGACGAATAGGGTGGGTCACTGGCCAGCCGGGCAGCAAGTCGACTGTCCAGGCGCTTCAAGTCAACATTTGCCAGCGCGTCGTTTAACGAGGTCGCAGCGGTGCGGCCCAGCAGCTTCTCGCCATTCAGGAAGACACCTTTTCCCCGCTCGGCGGCAAACATCTCATCGGTAACCGGGGCATACACCACCCCCAACATGCTCCGTCCTTCGCTGATCAGCGCCACTGACACCGCGAAATAAGGCAAGCCGCGCACAAAATTGGATGTGCCATCGATAGGATCGATGCACCACACTGTCTGCAGCCCATCTCCCCAAAGCGCGATTTGTTGATCTTCGTTCATCTCCTCGCCTATGACCGGCACTTGCACAATCGCCTGCAATTTGCGCGTCAGCGCTTCCTGCGCGGCAAGATCGGCTACCGTGCACAGGCTGCCATCGCTCTTGTGCTGGTGCGCCACTTTCATATAACGCGGCATGATCTCTTCTGCCGATACCAACTTGACTGCCGCCACAACGGCTTTCAATGTGGCGCTTATCCCGCGGCGAGCCGTCATATTGCGTTTTTCCATTTATACATAGCGACAGAAATCGTAGCGAGCGGTTTGGAGGTGGGGAGGCCGGAGCACAGCGACCCCCCGCTCTGACCCGGTGTTGCGTAGTATCCTGGTGCGGGAAGAGCGGCCAGCATCGGCTCCCGCAAGCGGCTGGCTTCGCCAGTAACGTGTCGCAGATGCGGTGTACACGTTAGTTTACCGCTACGCGGCCCCGGATCGCGAGCACCGCCCGACCCCGCCACCGAATCGCGCATAACCAGCGACTTGGCGAGCGTCGCTTGCTCGCCTAGTCGACTGGCTAGTAGTTTCATCAGTAGATTTATGTTGCTATGCATCAGGTTTTCCATTTAATGGAACAACCCATGCTGGCAATCTGTTCTGTCGGACCCTGGCTGGTTTTTGCCACCTGTACCATCGCATTAAATAAATCGCGCGGGGCATCGGCAATCAACTCCTTGCGCGAAGCATCCAGGCGGCCGCGGTATTGCAATTCCAGCCGGGCGTTAAATCCAAAAAAATCCGGCGTACACACCGCGCCATATTCCTGTGCTACCTGCTGCGTTTCATCCCAGACGTAGGGGAAAGGGTAGCCGTATTGCGCCGCAATTTTTTTCATACTGTCGAACGAGTCTTCCTCATACTCTGCCGGGTCATTCGACATGATCGCGATGCTGTTAATGCCATACTGTTGCAATTCGCGGGTGTCGCGCACGATGCGCTCGCGTATGGATTTTACGTACGGGCAATGGTTACAGATAAACATCACCAGCAGGCCATTCTTGCCCCGGCTATTGGCCAGCGAATAGCACTTTCCATCCACGCCCAGCAAATCAAAATCAGTTGCCTTTCTGCCGAAATCGCAGATCGGCGGTTGTAAACTCACCACAGCTTTCTCCTTACATCAATTTTCACGGCGGTATATTATCCTACAAACCGCCAATAACTTTACCATTCATGCCTGTCCTGATGATTCAATTAGCCCATGTCCATTCCACGTTTCTATTGTGCCCCGCCTATCCAGGCCGGTAGCGAATTAGAGCTTCCGGTAGCAGCGGCCCACCATGCCAGCCGGGTACTGCGCTTGCGCGTGAATGACGCAGTGCAGGTGTTCGATGGGACGGGGATTGAGCTGACCGGCAGCATTCGCGAGATAAGCAACAAGCGAGTGATGCTGGAAAAACTGCAGGCCAGCACAGTCAATCGTGAATCACCGTTGCATATTGTGCTGGCGCAAGCGCTGTGCAGCAGCGAAAAAATGGACTGGGTGGTACAAAAAGCCACCGAGCTGGGCGTGACCGAAATACAGCCCGTCCAGACTCAGCGCAGCGTCGCCAAACTGGCCAATGAGCGCGCCGAAAAACGTGTTGATCACTGGCGCAGCGTAATCATCGCCGCTTGCGAACAGTGTGGCCGCAATGTGTTGCCGCTGATCCATCCGCCGCAAGGGCTGCAGGACTGGTTGGGCATGACACGCACCCGGCCAGGTCAAAAATTTATGCTGTTGCCACAAGCGGCAAGCACATTGAGCAGTTTTCATCCCGTACCCAAGCAAACTATTACCCTATTGATCGGGCCGGAGGGCGGGTTTACTGCAGAAGAAGAAGGGCTGGCCCAGCACATAGGCTTCTTCCCGATTCGTTTGGGCGCGCGCGTGTTACGCACCGAGACGGCAGCAGTGGCAGGAATAACCGCGTTGCAGGCTTTATGGGGAGATTTTCAATAAACAGTAGTGCCGATACACTTGAACAACAGGAGAGTCACTATGCCCTACGTTAACATCCGCATTGCAGGTACGTTGACCCGCGAGCAGAAGAAACAGATCGCGGTAGAAATCACCGACACGCTCGAGCGCATCGCGCAAAAACCCAAGTCTTATACCTATATAGCCTTTGATGAACTACCTGACCAAAACTGGGCAATCGCCGGGAAATTACTGGACGAAGATTGAACCTAAAAACCGTAGTTGACCGCTTGCAAACTTAAGAGGAAGCTGATGGTTATTGACGATCATGGGGTTAAGAACGTTCACCTAAGGGGTGAGAACGCTACGCACCCGATTGCACCTGTTTTGGCTTGCCCGGCGTTGTTGCTCCTCCTTGCATAGAATGACTATGCCGCGTCGTCTCGCCTAGCCCGACAAGCCAAAACAGGCACACTCAGGCGCGTTCCACTGCGGTTTCTAGGTAGAAACTATTTGGCAAAGAATGCATCGTTTATATTTTTCCGTAACGATTCTTCCTTTTGCTCGCCGTACAGCACGTTTAACTTATCCCCATTGGGGCCAAAAAAAACCAGCGCGGTGGAATTTTCAATAATGCCGTGCGTCTTGATAAATTGCTGGCCCTCAGCCGTAAACAGATCGGCCACCAGAAAAGTGACGCGCCCCTTGTATTCATCGCGCAACACCAGGCTGACCACGCTCATGTTGTTTCCGCTATCCACGTATTGTGGGTGATGCACCATCACTACAATATTATTGCCTTTGCCAATCAGCGAAAAATCCTGGGAAAATCCTTTGGGCAAAAGCCATATAAAGGTAACAGCCACTCCGATCAGCACGACCGCCGTCAGTATTTTTGTCCAGATAGGGCGCTTTGTGGATGCGGGCGTTTTCGCCGCAACATTTTTTTCGGGTGAGGCCATATATTCTCCTTGCAGCCATGCTGTAAAGTTCTGATTGTCGCGGTTTCGATTTGCCAACGCAACTTATTCCCGGCACGACCTGTCCTGTGTACGCTGGCCACTTTGCTGTAGCCGAAAGGCTCGGCAACCCTTATGTCCAATTGCTTCCGCCGCTGCGAAAGCATACTATCGGGAAATAACTATTTGCTGTACCTGCTTTGCAGGGGTGTGCTTGCCGCAGGGCAGTTGCGACAAAAAGGGGTAAAAATCTTGATAAGTGGAGTAAGGATGAAAAAGATTCGCAAGGCGGTTTTTCCGGTAGCCGGATTAGGAACACGTTTTTTGCCGGCAACCAAGGCCAGTCCCAAGGAAATGCTGCCTATCGTGGATAAACCCCTTATCCAATATGCTGTTGAAGAAGCAGTCGCCGCCGGAATTACCGACATGATATTTATCACCGGCCGCAGCAAGCGCGCGATTGAGGACCACTTTGACAAGAGTTATGAACTGGAAGAGCAGCTTAAACTCAAGCACAACAACCAGATGCTGAAGCTGCTGGAAGGCCTGCTGCCGAAGAATGTAAACTGTATTTATATCCGCCAACCCGAAGCCCTGGGTCTGGGACATGCCGTGTTGTGTGCCCGCCCGGTGCTGGACGACGAACCGTTTGCGGTTATTCTGGCAGACGATTTGCTGGATGGAGACACGCCGGTAATGAAGCAGATGGTAGACACCTACAATTATTACAGCTGCTCCACGCTGGGTGTGCAGGAAGTCCCCAGGGAGGCAGTCAAGAATTATGGCATTGTCGCGAGTGTTCCAATTGGTGACCGTGTAGATCAAATATCCAGCATTGTGGAAAAGCCTGATCCGGAAAATTCGCCTTCAAATTTGGCAGTGGTAGGCCGGTATATTTTGACGCCGCGTATTTTCCATCATCTGGAAAAAATTCAGCAGGGCGCCGGGGGAGAAATTCAGCTGACCGATGGCATCGCCTCTTTGCTGAAAGAAGAACAAGTGCTGGCTTACCGCTATAACGGTGTGCGCTATGATTGTGGCTCTAAATTGGGTTACTTGCAGGCGACCGTAGTTTTTGGCCTGCGCCATCCGGAAGTGGGCGCCGATTTTACTGCCTACTTGCAAGGTGTACTTAAAAACAAGTAGTCTTGTGGAATGTGTATTTTCTTCCCCCGGCTTTTAGGCCGTCTCTAATTGATGAAACAGCTCATCCTGGCAACAGTATTGGCGCTGCTGCTCAGCGCGTGCGGCAGCGCCACGGTGCGCAAGCCCGACGCGCAGGGTTCGCTGTCCACTCCTGCAACTTCATCCGGCAATGCCCAGGGCGGTTATCTCCCGGGTGACGGCCCCGGTGCCGACGCACCCTCCGACTTGATGGCGATTCCGGATGCTGTGCCGCGCGCCGAACCCATGCATCGATATGCTAACCGGCCCTACACCGCACTGGGGAAAAACTACACTCCGCTGACTGCGCCGGGTGCATACAAAGAACGGGGCCATGCTTCCTGGTATGGCAAAAAATTTCATGGCCACCGTACTTCCAGTGGCGAAGTGTATGACATGTACGGGATGACGGCGGCCCATCCTACGTTACCAATACCCAGCTATGTCCGTGTGACCCTGCTGTCCAATAACAAATCGGTGATCGTGCGCGTGAACGATCGCGGGCCCTTTCTGCATCAGCGCATCATAGACCTGTCTTATACGGCGGCCCACAAGCTGGGCATCATCGGTGCGGGCAGCGGGGAAGTGGAAGTGGAAAGCCTGACAACAGATGCAGTACCGGAATCAGTGGTGATAGCGGATGCTGTACACAGCGAGCCATTGTCACCCGCGCCCGTGCCTGTTTCCACTACGCCGATGCCAGACAGCCCGCCCAGCGGAGAAAGCATCTATCTGCAGCTCGGTGCTTTTTCTTCGCGGCCCAGCGCGGAAAGTTTTCTTGAACGCATGCGCACTGAATTCGAAGGCAGCGGCAAAGAAGTTGTAATGAATTCCCGTGATGACCTGACCCGGGTACATATCGGCCCGTATGCGACAGCGGATGAAGCGCGCGCCTCGGCGCAAAAGCTGCAATCCCGTTTGGGGTTCAGGCCTTTTATTAGCGCGCCTTGATCGCAATGCGGATGTTCAGGGCCTTCAGGAAGAAATCAGTTTGGCCAGCCACTTACTCGCTTCGGCAAATCCTTGCTCGGCGGCTTTTTTATACCAGCTGATCGCTTCCGCTATATTTTTTTCGACACCCATGCCTTTTTCCAGCATACGACCGAGGTTGGCTTGGCCATAGGAATTGCCCTGTTCGGCCGCTATGCGATACCAGCGTACCGCTTCTACTGCGTTCTTGGCCACGCCCAAGCCTTTTTCCAGCATACGGCCCAGGTTGGCCTGGGCATAGGCATTGCCTTGCACCGCCGCTTTTAGATACCAGCTGGCGGCCTCGGCTTCATTCTTGTTAACACCCAATCCATTGGCCAGCATGCGGCCAAGGTTGGCTTGTCCATACATATTGCCTTGCTCGGCCGCGCGGCGATACCAGCTCACCGCTTCCACTTCGTTTTTTGCAACGCCCAAACCTTTTTCCAGCACGCGTCCTAAGTCGACCTGTCCGTAGGTGTTTCCCAATTCTGCTGCCTTGCGGAACCACTGCGCGGCTTCGGCTTCATTTTTTGCAACGCCCAACCCTTTTGCCAACATGCGGCCCAAGTCCACCTGGCCATACATATTGCCTTGCTCGGCGGCCTTGCGGTACCACATCTCCGCCTCGGCTTCATTCTTCTCTACCCCCAACCCTTTTGCCAGCATGCGCCCCAGATCAACCTGGCCATAGGCGCTGCCCTGTTCTGCGGCCTTGCGGTACCACATCACCGCCTCGGCTTCATTTTTTTCTACGCCTACTCCTTTTTCCAGCATGCGGCCCAGATCAACCTGGCCATAGGAATTGCCCTGTTCCGCTGCCTTGCGGTACCACTTTACTGCTTCCGCTTCATTTTTTTCTACGCCCAGGCCTTTGGCATACATGCGGCCCAAATCCACCTGGCCGAACACGCTGCCTAGTTCTGCTGCCTTGCGGTACCACCTGACTGCTTCGACTTCATTTTTTTCTACGCCCAGGCCTTTGGCATACATGCGACCCAGGTCCACCTGGCCATACGAATTGCCCTGCTCTGCAGCCTTGCGGTACCACCTGAAGGCTTCGGCTTCATCACGAGGAATGCCCAAACCTTTTTCCAGCATGCGGCCCAAATCCACCTGACCATAGGTGCTGCCCAGCTCGGCTGCGTTGCGGTACCAGCGTGCGGCCTCGGCTTCATTCTTGGCGACGCCCAAGCCTTTTTCCAGCATGCGGCCCAGATCGACCTGACTGTAAATATCTCCCTGATCCGCCGCAATTCGGTATAGCTCAAGTGCTTCTTCATAACGCTTGTCAATAAACGCCCGATTTGCCCGTTCGCATATTTCGGCCAAAGCGGATGGCGCAGGGGTGGGCGCCAAAGACGGCGGCTGATCGCCGCTCACGGTGGATGTTTCTTTTTTCACGATGAGTACTTAGTCTCTGATGTTTTGTGAAGCGTGATTATATAAGCAATCATGTCTACCCGCTAAAAGCATACGGTGTGACATCTTGCAGTGTTATGCCGCTGCCCGCAACACCAATCCCTTGAGATACGCGCTTTCCGGGAAGCTGAGCAATACCGGATGGTCAGGTGCGGCATGCAGCTTGCGCACAATTTGTCCATCCAGCCCGGCGTCCAGCGCTGCACCGGCAATAATTTTCTGGAACAAATCATCATTTATTCCACCGGAACAGGAAAAGGTGGCGAGCAGGCCGCCGGGCCGCAGCAGCTTGAAGCCCAGCAGGTTGATATCCTTATACCCGCGCGCGGCTTTTTCGGCAAAGGCAGCCGTAGGCGCAAACTTGGGCGGGTCGAGTATGATTAAATCAAACTTGCGGTTCTGGTCGCGCAATTTGCGCAAGGCGGTAAAGGCATCGGCACACAACCATTCGGCATTACTGTTGGGCAAGCCATTTAATTCCACATTGCGCTGCGCCAATTGCAATGCCTCTTCTGAGGAATCAATCGACAGCACCGATTTCGCGCCGCCGCGCAGCGCATTGAGCGAGAAACCGCCGCTGTAGCAGAAGCAATTCAGCACCTCTTTGCCCTGCGCCAGGCTGCCAATCAGCGCGCGGTTATCGCGTTGATCCAGATAAAACCCGGTCTTCTGCCCTTGAGCCACATCCACCCAGAAACGAAGCCCGTGTTCTTCAATTGCCAGGGACGGCGGCAAGCTGCCGCGCAGCACACCATTGCGCAACGGCAATCCTTCCAGCGTGCGCGAATCAGAATCGGAGCGCTCATAGATGCATTCTGGCTTGCATAATTCCTGCAGGATGTCAGCGCACGTATCGCGCCAGCGCTCGGCACCGCTGCTGGAAATTTGCATCACCAGCACAGTTCCATATTGGTCAACCACCAATCCCGGCAAGCCATCTGACTCACCGTGTATCAAACGCATGCCGCTGTGTGCATTGTCATCCGCAGGCATTTGCACCAGTGTTTTGCGCCACGCTACTGCCGCCGTAATTTTCGTGCGAAAAAAGTCAGCATTAACCGGCCGGCTTTCTTCCCACGACCACACGCGGGCAGTGATTTGCGATTGTGCGTTATAGGATGCCCACCCCAGGAAACTACCCTGCGCTGAGCGCAGTTGCACGGTATCCCCGCTTTCCGGCTGGCCTTCCACCCGCGCGACTGCGCCGGAAAATATCCATGGGTGGCGGCGCAGCAGCGACTTTTCACGCCCTGCGTTCAGTATTAATTTCTTCATTAGGCTTTCTTTTTGGCGCGCGGGTGCGCGTCATCGTAAATTTTGCTCAGATACTGGAAGTCGAGGTGTGTATAAACCTGCGTGGTAGAAATGCTGGCGTGGCCCAGCATCTCCTGCACCGCGCGCAAATCACCGCTGGATTGCAGCACATGCGAGGCAAATGAGTGGCGCAACAAATGCGGGTGCACCGCGCTGCTCAGGCCTTGCTTGATGCCCCATTCTTTCATGCGCATCTGCACCGAGCGCGCGCCCAGGCGCCGGCCTTGGCTGTTAACGAACAATGCTGCCTGATCCGCATTGGCCAGTTGTGCGCGTCTACCTAGCCAGACTTGCAGTGCGGCAATAGCCTGCTTGCCCAGCGGCACAATACGCGTTTTGCTGCCCTTGCCGGTAACACGCACCGCAGCATCGACAAAGTCCAGCCCATCGCAATCCAGCCCAACCAGCTCTGCCAGACGCAGGCCGGATGAATAAAACAACTCAAACATCGCCTTGTCGCGTACCGCCAGAACACTGTCAGCGGTGGGCAAATCCATCATGCGGGCCGCTTCGTCCGGGGACAATGCGTGCGGCAAATTCCGCGCCGACTTGGGCGCGCGCAAACCGATACAGGGATTACCCGGACATTGATGGTCGCGCATCATGTAGCTAAAAAACCCGCGCCAGGCTGACAACATGCGTGCCAAGGTTTTGCCGCCCAAGCCGCTGCCATGCAGCTGGGCAACAAAGCGGCGGATATGGTGGCTTTTCAGTTCGCTTAATGGCGTGCTACCGGCCAGGCTGAATAGCCGGTTTATATCGCGCGCATAATTTTCTGCAGTCAGCGGGGAATAACGCCGTTCGTTATGCAGGTACGCCAGAAATCCGTTCAATAAATTCTGGCTGGGTTGTGCATCATGTTGCGGCATGGATTAATCCTGGAAAGCGATCAACTGCATTTTTAGGATGATCGTGCGCACAGCGCACGCTACGAACGTATAAATGTAGCGTGCGCCATGCGCACGATGCCGGGCGCGGAATGAATCTGGTAAAAGCTGTCTCGCGCCAAGACGCGAAGAGCGCGAAGTAAAGCATCACCTTACCCAAAACATACGATCACCATTAGCTGATGAACAGATCAACTTATCTCCTTGTCTTTCTTTGCGACTTGGCGTCTTTGCGCGATCAACTTGTTTATAGGTTAATGCGGCCTTAACGCGCTGCTGGCAATTTCGGCGATGCGTTGCAGAAACACAGTCCCCATCTCCGGATAAAAGCGCTGCGCATCTTCGCTGGCCAGTATCAGCAAGCCTATCGATTGTTGCTCGGAACGCAATGGCAAGTAGGAATACGAGCGCAAATGTTGCGCGCCTTCGCCAAACCACTGCAATGTGCCGGGAACCGCGTGATGGGTGCATACCGGCTGACTTTGCTGGTCGGTAAAAGTCATGATTTCGGCGCTGGGTGGATGGACTTGCCAAAGATGCAACGCCACATGCGGCACCGAAAATATCTGGCGCAGGTTGCGCGCAATAATTTCTGTGATACTGGCCCTATCAGGGCAGCCCAGCAGCGCACAGGCAAATTGGTGCACTTTGTGCTGCAAGGCATCGTTTTCGCGCGCGGTTTCCAGCATTTCCTGCAGGGTTTTTTCCAGTGCCTTGTTTTTTTCGCGCAGCGTAATCAGCTGCCGCTCGCTCAAGGAGATAGTACGACCGCCATACGGATGGGGAATGGTAATGTCGGTCAATATGTCGGCGTGTTCTTCAAAAAATTGCGGGTTGTTGCGTATGTATTGCGCGACGTCTAAAGATTTCATGTCAGCCCCTATAAGTTAATTTCGCCGTGGAATACCGTGATGGCCGGCCCGGTCAACAGTACCGATGCGCCCTCACCCGCCCACGCGATATCCAGTCCGCCGCCCCGGGTAGCAACGTGAACCTGGTTATCCAGCAGTCCGCGCCGTATTCCTGCCACCACGGCAGCACACGCGCCGGTGCCGCAAGACAATGTTTCACCGGCACCCCGTTCATACACACGCAGCTTGATAAAGTTGCGGTCCACTATTTGCATATAGCCCGCATTCACGCGTTGCGGAAAGCGCGGGTGATTTTCGATTAGTGGGCCTTGCGTCGTGACCGGCGCTTTTTCCACATCGGGCACCACTTGCACCGCGTGCGGATTGCCCATAGACAGCGCACTGATTTGCACTATCTGATCCGCCACTTCCAGCGCTTGCATGGTGTCCTTGCTGCCGCCAATAAACGGAATTTTTGCGGACTCAAAAATCGGCGCGCCCATATCTACCGTGACCTGACCATTTTCCGCAATGCGCGGCTTGATCAGGCCGCTTTTGGTTTCCACCGTAATTTCGCGCTTTTGGGTCAATTTCTGATCCAGCGCAAAACGCACAAAGCAACGCGCGCCATTTCCACATTGTTCCACTTCGCCGCCATCAGCGTTAAAAATTCGGTAGCGGAAATCTGCCGCCGGATTGCGCGAGGTTTCCACCAGCAGAATCTGGTCACACCCTACGCCAAAATGCCGATCGGCCAAAAACCGCAGTTGTTCTGGCGTAAGGTGGATGTCCTGGCGCACGCCATCTAGCATTAAAAAATCGTTGCCTGCGCCGTGCATTTTGGTGAACTGTAATTTCATTTGTGCAGTTGTTGGTAGCGAAAACACCCCATCGTATGATCATTGACCATGCCGGTTGCCTGCATATAGGCATAACAGATCGTCGAGCCGACAAACTTGAACCCGCGCCGCTTCAGCTCTTTGCTCATGTGGTCTGAGGCGGCGCTGGTTGCCGGCACCTGGCTAAGGTCACGCCAGGCGTTTTGTAGCGGCACACCGTCCACGAACCGCCAGATGAAGCGGTCGAAGCTGCCAAATTCTTGCTGTATTGCCAGATATTTTTGCGCATTGGTCACGGTGGCCAGAATCTTCAAGCGGTTGCGCACGATTCCTTGGTTCTGCAACAGCGATTCTATTTTATTTGGTCTATAGCGGGCAATTTTCTCAGCATCGAATTGATCGAACGCCGCGCGGTAGGCGTCGCGTTTTTTCAGAATAGTAATCCAGCTCAACCCCGCCTGCGCACCTTCCAGTATCAGAAATTCAAACAGCGCCCGGTCATCATGCAACGGCACGCCCCATTCCTGGTCGTGGTATGCCTGATACAGCGCATTGTCCCCCACCCAAGCACAACGCGATGGGATCATGGCGCGGGCTGCTTCGAATTTCCTAGGCACAGCTGCGAATAATCGCGCCACATGCAGCGATCCATGACCACACGGATGCCGGCCTTGACAGCGCCCTGTGCTGCCTCTTCGTGTATCACGCCTTGTTGCAGCCACAAATGCGCTATGCCAAGTTTGATGCAACTTTCTACAATGGCCGGCACATGTTGCGGCGCGCGGAACACATCCACAATATCCACTTCGAAGGGCAGGCTTTCCAGATCAGCATAAGCCGTTTCGCCCAGCACTTCCGACACCAGCGGACGCACCGGCACAATGCGGTAACCGTGCATTTGCAACGCACGCGCCACCTGATAACTGGGGCGCGCCGAATTAGGTGACAGGCCGACCACGGCTATCGTGCGTACGCTGCGCAAGATCTGGCAAATGGTTTCGGGTGGGGGGTTGGCAAATGTCATGATGCGAACGATAGCATTTTTCCGCGTAGCGCGGGCCGGGCAAGGTGTGATGAAAACCGTTATACTTGCGGCTCCTTGTTCCGGTTCCAGTTTGAAAGTGATACAAGGCGGCGACAAGCGAGCGACGAAGACAGTACAAGTAGTACGGCTAGGAGCGAGCGCGGAAGCCAAC
>JANNQM010000099.1:0-2135 GCA_031400735.1 Gallionellaceae bacterium | reverse complement strand
CTTCAAGATGAAAAGTCTGGAAGAAAACAGGGTGCAGTACGAACGCCTGATTGAAGTCTTCAAGGCGCACAACATCGGTTATTTCTTTTACAACGGTGGCGGCGATTCTGCCGATACCTGCCTCAAAGTTTCTCAGCTGGCCGACAAAATGGGCTACCCCATTCAGGCTATCCATGTACCCAAGACAGTAGACAACGATTTACCCATCACCGACTGTTGCCCGGGTTTCGGTTCGGTTGCCAAATACATCGCCGTATCGGTGCGCGAAGCCAGTTTTGATGTCGCTTCGATGGCCAAGACCTCGACCAAAGTATTCGTCGTGGAAGTAATGGGCCGACATGCCGGCTGGATTGCCGCTGCCGGTGGTCTGGCATCGGATAAAAATTGTGAAATTCCGATCATTATTCTGTTCCCGGAGATTCCTTTCGATAAAGCAAAATTCCTGGATAAAGTCGATGCCATGGTAAAGCAGCATGGTTATTGTTCGGTCGTGGTGTCAGAAGGCGTGCAAGGCGCGGATGGAAAATTCCTCTCCGACCAGGGCCTGCGCGATGCATTCGGTCATGCCCAGTTAGGTGGAGCTGCGCCAATAGTAGCCAACATGGTCAAGGAAGCGCTGGGTTACAAATTCCATTGGGCGGTAGCCGATTACCTGCAACGTGCTGCACGCCATATCGCTTCCAAGACCGACGTCGAGCAAGCCTATGCGCTGGGCAAGGCGGCGGTGGAGCTGGCGCTCAAAGGCGAAAATGCCGTCATGCCTACTATTGTTAGGCTCGCTGACCAGCCATACAAGTGGAAGATAGGTGTTGCCCAGCTAAAGAATGTAGCCAACGTGGAAAAAATGATGCCGCGCGACTTTATCAGCAAGGACGGGTTTTCTATCACCGAAAAATGCCGCACCTACCTTGCACCGCTGATCAAGGGTGAGGATTACCCACCCTATAAAGACGGGCTGCCACAGTACGTCCGGCTTAAAAATGTGGCGGTACCGCAAAAACTGGAAAGTTTTAAAATTTAATTTTTTTTTGGTGTGAGGGCAATTTGTCAGCGATAAAAAGCTGGCTTAACTTGGAGGGGAAATATATGTCTGGTGGTCTGATATTTACATTGTTATGTGCATTTGCAGCACTCATTTACGGAGTAGTCTCCATTCAATGGATTTTGGGCAAATCGACTGGTAACCCGAGAATGCAAGAAATTGCGGCGGCCATTCAGGAGGGCGCTTCCGCTTACCTTAACCGGCAATACACTACTATCGGCATCGTCGGTGTTATCTTGCTGATTGTTATTTTTGTTGCGTTGGGCTGGCAAACCGCGGTGGGCTTCGCTATCGGCGCGATACTGTCGGGCCTGACTGGCTATATCGGCATGAACGTGTCGGTTCGTGCCAATGTACGCACGGCGGAAGCGGCAAAAGAAAGTCTGAACGCTGCGCTCAATGTATCCTTCAAAGGTGGCGCGATTACCGGCATGCTGGTTGTGGGTTTGGGGCTGCTCGGCGTGGCTGGCTATTACGCTTTCCTCACCCTGGTTGTGCAAACCAGCACCGAACAGGCAACGCATGCGCTGGTCGGTCTGGCTTTCGGCGGCTCGCTGATTTCCATCTTTGCCCGTCTGGGCGGCGGCATATTCACCAAGGGTGCCGACGTCGGCGCCGACCTGGTGGGTAAAGTCGAAGCCGGCAGTCCCGAAGATGATCCGCGCAATCCGGCGGTGATAGCTGATAACGTCGGCGACAACGTCGGCGATTGCGCCGGCATGGCGGCTGACCTGTTTGAAACTTACGCGGTCACCATCATCGCCACCATGGTGTTGGGTGGCTTGTTGATTACCGGTTCACCCGAAGCAGTGATCTATCCGCTGGTGCTGGGCGGCTTCTCTATCATCGCCTCCATCATCGGAACATTCTTCGTCACGGCGCGTGAGGGCGGCAAGATTATGAACGCCCTCTATCGCGGTCTGGCTGTGTCCGGCGCGCTGGCGGCAATCGCTTTCTATCCCCTCACTACCATGATGATGGGCGATGGCGTGATGATAGACGGCGTGCTGGTTTCGGCACTAAATTTATACTACGCCACCCTGATCGGTCTGGCACTGACCGCCGCAATGGTGTGGATCACTGAATACTACAC
>JANNQM010000098.1:0-2729 GCA_031400735.1 Gallionellaceae bacterium | reverse complement strand
CGCGGCAAAAACAGCTGCGGATCGTGCAGCTCCAGCTTTTTTACCCAGTAGTCGTAGGCCTCCTGGCTTTGCACCTGGCTGTGGCGGCGCGCCACCGTACCGAGCAGGTTGTTGGTATAGAACACGAGATCGTCGCGTCGCTTGCCCTCGGTGCGCAGGTCGGCAATGTAGTGTGCGGTAATGGCCGCGACTGCCGCGCCGTCCGAATCGTCCGGCGTTTCCTCCACTACGTGCTCCAGCATCGCGACCGTCAGCTCCGGATCGATCGGGAAGGTCACGGCCAACCAGATGCCCTGGCCGAGCGCGGCCAGCGAACCAGGCCGGTCCGCGGCATACAGCACATCGCACGCCTCAACCGCGCCCTGCCAATTTTCCTGACCAAGATAGGCATCGAATGCAGCGTGCGCCGCGTCCCAGGCCTCGTCCATTTTTTCCAGGCGAATGAGCAGCCGGCTCTCTTCCAGCAGCAGGTCCACATAGGCACTCGAATTTCGATCCTGGACTTCGGCACGGTGCTGGCGCAGTTCGGCGAGGCGCGCCTCCAGCAGGTAGGCGGATTCCTGCATGTCCTCGCCGCTGTCGGCATCGCGCATGTGCTCTTCTTTCAGATATTTCATAATGCGTGTAACTCCCGCGCCGGAAACGGCGCGTATGCTGAGGCTCAATATTGCGAGCGGGTGATGGAATGAATGCCGACAAAAGCGCCTTCGAGGCGATCTTCCCAGTTTGGCGGTGTATCCGGATAGGGCGGCTTCACATCGATTTTGAAATGCAGCTCGCCGGTTTCCCGTGCGCGCCGGGTGATCGTTTCCAGCAGTTGTTCGAAGTTCTCGAGCTGCGGATGTTGGATCAGGACTTCACTCAGATAAAGCATGTCAGGCCTTTCGATAGATTTTCACCAACTCCCCCTCTCCCTCAGGGAGAGGGATGGGGAGAGGGTGGGTCGTTCAACACCACTCCTGCGCACAAACTTACCGCCACAACCCCCTCTCCCGCTAGCGGGAGAGGGGCGCGCACATGCTCTTGTTCACGCGTCCTGTGCACCGGTGCCGCGGATGCGGTCGTAATAACGCGCCCGGTATATCAGCCGGGTAATGCCTTTGTCCACTTCATCAGCAAATTCGGTGCGGTTATGTAGCACGTTGTTGCACAGCAACCCTTCGCCCGCTGCGAGACGATAATGAAAGACATGCGGTGAATCGCCCGCGAGCAGTAACTCCAGGGCTTTGACGGCGCGCTGCGTCGTTGCATCCTGCTTCCATTCAATGCTCCGGGTGCGTGCCGTATAGCGCATATGGAGGCTACCGGTCGCCGAATCAACACTGAACACCGGTCCGGTCTGCGCCGGGCGGCCCTCGCCGCCCTCTTCGGTGTTCGCCGGAATGGTCATGGCGTCCGGCGCCATGAGCGCACGGATGTATTCCGGGTTTTCATCGCGCAGCTTCAAATAGGCGATTTCCGGATCAAGCAGCGCGTTTTCACCACCGCGCGCCGCCGGCGATACACAGTGCAGCACGAAGGCGCGCACACGCCGCTCCGGCGGATTGTAGTAACCATCGGTGTGCCACAGGAGCCTTCGATTCGAATAGGGGATGTAGCCGCGGCCGGACTTTTCCGGCACCACCTGCAGGGAGGTTACCGCGTCCTCGTCAGCCAGCAGGTTGCTGTCGAGGCGGGCAAGCCCGAACTGTTCACCGAGGCGACGCGGAATCTGTTTGTCCGCAAGCCCGTCCAGACGGCTCGCGTAAATCACCATGTTGGTCTTGCGACACACCTGCAACAGCCTGCGTTGCTCAGTTTCGCGTAATGCACGCGGATCATCCACTTCAACACGCAACGCCTCGGCATTCACGGGGTAATCTTTCAGCTTGGCGTTCCGCCAATTGACATAGGCCTCAGCATTCTCGGGCATGAACGGACTGTCGGGTAATGGCATTTTTTGTCTGGTTGTCTTTATGCGAGACTCCGACAAGGGTTGCGTGTCGTTGTCGATGCGGATCAGGTGCCGTTCGATCTCGGAGAGAGCGAGATTCGGTATCTTAGGCCCCAAGCGTGCTGAATACTGCGATGACTTTGATGGTAGCGGGCGACAGTTCTGTCGAAAACAGGCCAAAATTTGATCAATAACTAAAATTAGATATTCGATATATATTTATGTTTTATATAGCAAATATATTATAAATGCCAGCACATAAATCCATTTTCAGATATTGCGGCCTATCTCTTTAGGGGTATGTTCTGTGCGCCCGCCCCCTCCCGAATGAAAGATTTTATTCATGCATAAGGGATGACTAATATCTGCCCCGCATCAGAACATGGATGCATGAGGTGGGCGAACGGTCTGTCTCCCGGTCCGAATTTCCGGATCACCGTTGACAGGCCATGAGGTAGCCCTGCCTTAAAACTGTAAAAAAGATTTTCGAACGGTGTCTTCTGCGCCACAAGTGGCAGGAGGCACTCTGATTCATCCTTGGTTGCGCACAGGAGGTCGTTTCAATGGCTCAAACACCGAAGAACCCGGAAAAGCACTCCACCTATTTGCCGCTGGACAAGAAAAAGTCCACGAAGGCATTTCACAAGACCCCGATGCTCGACCAGCTCGAGAGCGGTCCATGGCCGAGCTTCGTCACCGGCCTCAAGCGCCTGGCGCTCAACAACAACATGATGGTCGACCTGCTCGGCCAGCTTGAGCACTCCTACAAAACCCGCCTCGGCTACTGGAAGGGCGG
>JANNQM010000097.1:0-2528 GCA_031400735.1 Gallionellaceae bacterium | reverse complement strand
GGCCCTCGGGATCGTATACCAGCAGGCGGTCCACAGCATAGCCAGAGACAATGGATCTGCCCATGCCTGTTCGAGGCCAGGTCCCCAACCCTGAAAATTGACCGGTCGTGCGCCAAAAGCGTACACTTGGCGCCGCTTTTTGGGCGATTAGCTCAGCGGTAGAGCACTGCCTTCACACGGCAGGTGTCGCAGGTTCGATCCCTGCATCGCCCACCATCTTCCCTCTTGCTGTCACAGCAGCAGGCGCGTGATGCGGAAATGCGGACCAGCCAGCTCGAATCGGAACTCAAGGAGCTGAACGCGAAAAAAACCGAACGCGGGCTGGTGATCACCCTCGGCGACGTATTGTTCGATACCAACAAAGCACAGCTTAAATCGGGTGGTACAAGCAGCCTGCAGAAACTTGCCGGATTTCTCAAGCAATACCCGCAACGCAATGCGCAGGTTGAAGGCCACACCGACAATACCGGCGCCGCCGACTATAACCTGGGACTCTCCAACCGTCGCGCCAATGCCGTGCGGTCGTCTTTGGTGGACATGGGAATCAGCAACAACCGTATCACTACCCAGGGTTACGGTCAGGAGTCTCCGGTTGCCAGCAACGCCACCGCCGATGGCCGTCAATTGAACCGGCGCGTGGAAATTATCCTGTCCGACGATAACGGCAATGTTTCCTCACGCTAAGCGTCTGCTTACCTGATGGCTACGGGGCTTTTGGCGCACAGGGCAAAACACCGTACCGACAAATAGCATAGGCATGTTGCTGACAGTCATCGTGATACTGCTGCTGGTCGGCGCGATCCCGCGCTGGCCAGACAGCAAGGACTGGGGCATGCCCCGAGCGGAACGCCCGGAGCAGCGTTAGCAGACGTAGTCCTTCTGTTACTGATGGTATCTTTATGGGCCGCTTGCTCCAGGCGGGGCAGCGTCGCGTGTGATTGTGTACCCGGAGACTACCAGGGATCCTGGCGCGCGATTTTTAATGGTCTACCCCGGGTCACTGCGCACCATTCTGCCTGCGCACCACCCTGTCCTGCCGCCTTTCTTTTGCACCTGACCTTTCCCGTTGAGTCCTGACTGTTTCGAATGGAGTCCGCGCCAACGGCGCGGATGTTCAAGGCCTGCTCCAGGGCGAGCTCGCCAATCCTGGCGTGCAGGGTCATGAGATCGACCGGCGGTTCCGTTGCCCGGGAGTCGCCAGCGAAGAGTTCGCGGCGGCGCGTTCCAGAAACTGCGCTTTCCACTGCGTGATCCGGGTGGGGTGCGCGGCAAGCTGTGTGGTCAGCACCGGCAGCGTCATGTCACCCTTAAAGGCGGCCAGTGCGCACTTGTCCCGGAAGGCCGGTGAATGATTACGGCGGATGTCGTCTGCGCAAGTGGTTCTCCATATTGCCGTAGCATATCATGCCCCGATTGGGCAGAGAGTCCACTTATCGGGTTGTTCACTCAGATAGGTGGGCCAGCTCGCGCTGAAGGATGTTCATGCCCCTCACTTCTTGGAGACTGCTATCGTGACGGCGAATAGTAAGACTGCCTCCGGGAGCTTGCTCAATCTAAGAACTGTCTTCCGCGCAAATCGCCTGGCGTCGCATTACACCGACGATGAACCGCCGTTGCGATCGGAATTGTTCAGCGCCGATCAGATGGAACAGCATGGTAAGCGTCTCGCCTCTTCGCACACTCTGACTCCGCGGCGCGCCAAGGATCAACTGTTAAAACGGCTGGCGGAGAATGAACGCATTCTGATTGAAGTCTGTCAGCTGCTCACGGCGGCGGTGACGGCAAACTGCCAGATTACGCCAGCGGGCGAATGGCTGCTCGATAACTTCTATCTGATCGAAGAGCAGATTCGTACGGCCAAGCGACACCTGCCGAAGGGTTACAGCCGGGAACTCCCGTGCCTGGCGCACGGCCCTTCGGCGGGACTTCCGCGCGTGTATGACATCGCGCTGGAAACGATCGCGCATGGCGATGGAAGGGTGGATCCGGAAAGCCTCCGCCGTTTCGTCGCGTCCTACCAGACGGTCACCGTCCTCAAGTTGGGTGAGCTGTGGGCCATTCCTATCATGCTGCGCCTGGCCTTGATCGAGAATCTCCGGCGCGTTGCCGCCCGCAGCGCCGCCGGCAGGATCGACCGCAACCTGGCCGATTCCTGGGCCGACCAGATGATAGAGATGGCCGAGAAGGATCCGAAGAACCTGATCCTGGTAATCGCCGACATGGCGCGGTCGAGCCCGCCAATGACGACCCCGTTCGTTTCCGAATTTGCGCGCCGGCTACAGGGGCAGAGCCCGGCCTTGGCATTGCCGCTGACCTGGATCGAGCAGCAACTTTCTGAATCGGGCCTGACGATCGAACAACTGGTGCAGTCGGGTAATCAACTGCAGGCGGCCGACCAGGTATCCATCAGCAACAGCATCGGCAGCCTCCGATTCCTGGGGGCGATGGACTGGCGCGACTTCGTCGAGACGCTGAGTGTTGCCGAGCAAAAACTGCGGGAGGATCCCGGCGCCATCTACGGCATGATG
>JANNQM010000096.1:0-7103 GCA_031400735.1 Gallionellaceae bacterium | reverse complement strand
CTGAGAATTTCAACTTGAGTTTATGTGTTTAGCCTGTATTCTTACCCAACACTGAAGGATACAAAAAGGAGTAAGAATGTACGCGGCTACCCTCACCGAAAAATTTCAAATTTGCATCCCCAAGGCATTTAGGGATGACCTTGGACTCAAGGCTGGGCAACAATTTATCTTTGTCGCCAAAGGCGACACTATAGTCATGATCCCGCGCCACACCATCACTGAAGTACGCGGCATGTTCAAAGGCGCCAACACCAAAAATATACGTGACCATAAGGAGCGGGTTTAATACGCTCGGCAAGCCCACGAAATGGCCAAATTAAACGGTGCGTGGCTTGTCGCGCGAGCCCACTGTTAGCGGCTTCTCGACTAGCATACCTTCCTCAATGGGCGCGCTGCAATACATGCAAACGCGTTGTCGAGTATGAGACGGTCGATGGCATTTCGGACATTTGGTGGGCTTCCCCACAATTCGTCCATCCGAGCGTCCATCCCTGTCATCTATTTCCTTCATCTTGGCTATGATCTCTGCCTCTGCCACACCACCACGGTCGCGGAGAATTTCCACTACTGCCTGACAAATCAGCGCCAAGCCATCAATCTTTGATTCAAGCCGCAGCACCTCGTTGTGCAAGCGCGCATCAGTATGTGCAGTATCGCGCTTCGCTGCCTCTGCCATATTGGCTGCGCGGATTATATGGCCCTGCTGGTAGACGTCCCAAATGTCGAAAATCAAGCTATCCTCCCCAAAGACCGCAACTCCCCCGAGGACGCAGAATTCTGCATCCAAATTCAGATATTACTCTCCAACGACCCCGCATACCGCTTCAAATTCTCCACATAGCGCGCCGCATTCCTGTGCATGGACTTTATTTCGTCCTCGCTCAATGTACGCAGCACTTTTCCCGGCGACCCCACCACCAGTGAATTATCAGGAATGATTTTGCCTTCGGTGATCAGGGTATGTGCGCCTATCAGGCAGTTGCGGCCGATGACGGCGTGGTTGAGGATGGTGCTGTGGATGCCGACCAGACTGCCGTCGCCTATCAGGCAACCATGCACCATCGCGAGATGGCCGACGGTGACGTTGGTGCCTATGGTGAGTGGCGCGCCAGGGTCGGTATGCAGCACGGCGCCGTCCTGGATGTTGCTGTTGCTGCCAATAATGATGGGTTCGTTGTCGCCGCGCAGCACGGCATTAAACCAAATGCTGACGTTGTCGTGCAGGATGATGGTGCCGATCACGCTGGCATTGGGTGCGATGAAATGGTGCTGGCCGTGCAGCTCAGGTATGCGCTGTTCCAGGCGGTATAACATTCAATTCATCTCCAGCATATTTGCCCCGGCTTGTGCGATCTGCCCATCCTGAAACGAGCGCACGCCGCTGATGCCCAGCCCGCCTATGATGCAGCCATCGCGCTGCAGCGGCACACCGCCTTCAGCGGGAATTACACCGGGTAGCGCCAGATGAATCAGGCGGCCACTTAGTACGGCATCTTCTGAAGCCTTGGTCGGCCGTTGGAACGCGACAGCGGCCTGGGCTTTTTTGATGGCGAGTTCTACGCTGCCAAACTGGGTGTCGTGGCTGCGTTGCAGATAGAGCAGATGGCCACCATCATCGACCACGGCAATGACCACACGCCAGGCATTGGTTTTCGCTTCGGCCTCGGCTGCAGCAGCAATGCGTTTGGCGTCATCCAGCGTGAGCACCGGTTTGCTGGTCATGCGCTGTGCGCGGCCAGCGCGCTGAATATGCGGTTGCTGACACTTTCCACGCTGCCTATACCGGGGATGTTGATACAGTGCGGTGCGCGTTTGTCGCCGCTTTGCTGCCATGCCTGGTAATACTCAACCAGCGGTTTGGTCTGGTCGTGGTATATCGACAGGCGTTTGGTGACGGTGCCTGCCTCGTCATCCGGACGCTGCACCAGGTCTTCACCGCTGACGTCATCTTTGCCGGGAACCTTGGGCGGGTTGAATGTGATGTGGTAGGTGCGCCCCGATGCGGCATGCACGCGGCGGCCATCCATACGCTGGATGATGTCGCTGTCCGGCACTTCCAGCTCCACGACAAAATCCACATCTATACCGGCTTCTTTCATTGCTTGTGCTTGCGGTATCGTGCGCGGGAAACCATCCAGCAGGTAACCATTGGCACAGTCTTGTTGCTTGATGCGCTCTTTTACCAAGTCGATGATGATGTCATCCGACACCAGCCCGCCTACATCCATGACTTTTTTGGCCGCCTTGCCCAGCGGCGTGCCCGCCTTGACCGCAGCACGCAGCATGTCGCCGGTGGAGATTTGCGGGATATTGAATTTTTCCTTGATCAGGGTGGCTTGTGTGCCTTTACCGGCGCCAGGGGCGCCCAGCAGAATAATGCGCATAGTGAGTGGGTTCCAAAGATTAAACTAGAAAATATTTGATACAGCCTATACAGGTTACGCCAAGGGCTCCTTGCGATCCTGTGATATTAGAATTTTCGGGATTATACGCCACCGTCAAACAGCTTGCGGGCAGCATGCAGGTCTTGTTCAGTATCTACCCCGTTAGGCGGCGCTTCTGCGCTGATGGTTACGCCGATTTTATAGCCATGCCATAGTGCCCGCAGTTGTTCCAGCGCCTCGGCTTTTTCCATTGGCGCTGGCTCAAGCAAGCCAAATTCGCGCAGGAAGCTGGCACGGTAGGCATAGATGCCGATATGGCGCATGACCGGCAGACCTGCTGGCAACATTCCATCTTCGCTTTTCCTGACTTTGGTGCCGCCGCTGGCCGGTGCCGGAAATAAATCACGCGGGTAAGGTATCGGCGCGCGGCTGAAATACAGCGCATTGCCTTGCTTGTCCATCACCACTTTGACGACATTGGGGTTGCGCATTGTTTGTTCATCGTGGATAGCGTGGCATGCGGTGGCGATTGCGCATTGAGGATGGTTATGCAGGTACAGCGCCACGGCACGGATAAGCTTGGGCGGCATCAGTGGTTCATCGCCCTGGACATTCACGACGATGGTGTCATCCGGCCATTGAAGTTGCTCCACCACTTGGGCAATGCGGTCAGTGCCGCTCAGATGGCTGGTGTGGGTCAGGCAGGCTTTAAAACCATGCTCGTGCACGGCGGCGATGATGGATTGGTGGTCGGTAGCTATCCAGATTTGTTGTGCGCCGCTTTTTGCCACCTGCTCGGCCACTCGTACCACCATGGGCTTGCCGGCAATCGGCAACAACGGTTTCCCGGGCAGGCGCGTGGAAGAAAGGCGCGCCGGAATGACCACGTTAAAGTTCAGTGTCAAAGCTTCTCAGTCTCTTCCAGCGTCAGCGTGCGCGCTTCATCCGCCAGCATCACCGGGATGTCATCCTGGATCGGGAAGGCCAGCCGGTCGGCCTTGCAGATTAATTCCTTGTCGGCCTTGCGGTAGATCAACGGTGACTTACACAGCGGACAAACCAGGATGTCGAGCAGTTTAGCGTCCATACGGGGTGATCCTTTCCAGGATGTGTTGCACAAGTGTCGGGTCAGTCTTCACATCCACGCGCAGAACCCAGCATTTCTCGGTAGCGAAGGAGGTACATTTTACCGCATCTTTTTCGGTCATAAGTATCGCCTGTGCCTCATCATAGGCTATATCGCCAGGCTTGTACCGATGGTGATCCGGGAATGGGTGGGTGTGCACCTTCAGTCCCAGTTTTTTCAGGTGCGCAAAAAACCGTTGCGGATGGCCGATACCAGCAATCGCATGGACATTCAGGTTTGTAAAATCAGCCGCAGACGCCGTGGTTTCCGGGTTGAGCAAATTATAAAAGCGCTCGCCATACAATTGCATGCTGTATTGCCCGGCAGCGGCCGTTCCGCCATTCACCACGACTGCATCCACCTGGGCCAGACGAGAACGCGGTTCGCGCAATGGCCCAGCCGGCAGCAAAAAACCATTGCCAAAGCGGCGGGCACCATCCACCACGGCAATTTCCACATCGCGCCGCAGACGGTAATGCTGCAGGCCATCGTCGCTGAGCAACACATCGCACTCCGGATGCGCCTGCAACAACGCGCGCGCGGCGGCTGGCCGGTCCTGCCCGATCCACACCGGGCACAGCTTGCGTTGCGCCATCAATACTGCTTCATCGCCAACGACAGCAGGATCGCTGGCAATATCCACCGCCTGAGGCAGGCTGGCAGTGCCGCCATAACCACGACTGATGATACCGGGATGCCAGCCGCTTTCGGTTAGTTGCTGTGCCAGCCACAACGTCAGCGGAGTCTTGCCGCTGCCACCGACCGTGATGTTGCCCACAACGATAACCGGCACCGGCAATTTCTCACGGCGCAATATTCCGTTACGATAAAACGTGCGGCGTGTAGTCGCCAGTATCCGGAAAATAAAACTGGCCGGCAGCAGGATGACATGCACAGGGCTGATGCGATACCAATATTGCTGCAGCCCCTTCATGGGCACCTCAAAAAATCCAATTTTGCGAGCATCCGCTTCGCGGATTGCCTGCTTACCCCACTTCGTCGCCATACTACGTTGCTCACAAAAAATTACTCCCTACATATTACATATATGCTGCGTCGCAATTTTTTGTTCGCGCCTTGTCTGGCATGGAAACTTGAATTTTTAAAGGCGCCCATATGCTCACCGGCATATCGTATCCACCCCGCTATTTGGTTTGGCTGGTAGTAAACGTAATGCTGCCATAGCCCGCTACCCGCGCTGCTTCCATAATGTTAATGACCGATTGATGGGTCGCCTTGGCGTCGGCATTGATCACAATGGTGGGGTCGGCCTGCGTGCCAGCCGCCTTTTTCATCGCCTGGGCCAGCCCATCTATGGTGCGGAACGGCGTGGCCACGTTGTTTATCGCGTAATGCTCGGATCCATCGACGGCGATTTGTATCTGGCTGGTTTGCGCCGGAGTTTTCTCACCGGTGGCTTGCGGCAGGTTAATCTGCAACGCGGAAAACTGCGAATAGGTAGTGGTGACCATCATGAAAATCAAAATCACCAGCAACACATCTATCATCGCAATCAGGTTGATTTCCGGCTCTTCGCGCATGCGCCCGCGCTGGAAATTCATCGCTTGCGCTCGCCATGCACGATTTCCACCAGTTTGATGGCCTGCTGCTCCATTTCAATGATCAGGCTGTCGACCTTGGCGCGGAAGTGGCGGTAGGCGATCATGCTGGGCACCGCCACAATCAAACCAAATGCGGTGTTATACAACGCCACTGAAATGCCGTGCGCCAATACCGCAGGCGAATTGCCCAGCGAATTTTGTGCGCCGAAAATTTCTATCATGCCGACCAGGGTGCCAAACAAGCCAAGCAAGGGGCTGATCGAGGCGATGGTACCCAGCGTGGTCAGAAAACGCTCCAGCTCGTGCGCGGTGGCGCGGCCAGCCTCTTCAATGGATTCTTTCATGACCTCGGATGAGCTTTTGATGTTTTTAAGCCCGGCGGAAAATACCCGGCCCAGCGGCGAAGAAACCGCCAATCTGGCCAGCATCGCGTCGGTGACGCCGTGTTGCTCGAGCTCCTTGATGACTTCGCTGAGTAGATGGGGCGGTGCGATATGTTTATTGCGCAGAAAGCGCAGGCGTTCCACAATTAGAGCAAGTGCAATGACCGATGCAATAATCAAAAACCAGATCGGCCAGCCAGCAGCTTCTACGATTGCAAACACAGAGCTTCTCCAAAATATGCTTAAATCAACAAAGCGGAACTGTATCTGTTCGTGCTTGTTTCAGCAACATTTGCGAAACGATAATAAGCAAAATTTCCTGATGCGTTAAAGCATTATTTATTTGTACACAGTTATTGTGAATAACTTTGTGCATAATGAGTCGGAAGTGATACTTAACTCTCTAGCAGATAACCTTTTTTGCCCGATGCCTAATTTTTGAACTTTTCATTACACTATTAAAATCAATAACATGCTGTAAGTTAATTGTACTTTGGTATATTTCCCGCCAGCAAAGCAGCGTGGTTACTCGAGTTGTGAATTATTACGGATTGTCAATATGATTTTTGATTTTTTTGCAGATAAAAAAAACCACGTATTTACGGTGCGGGAGCTCAACCTGGCTGCCAAGCAGCTGTTGGAAAACGGCTTGCCCTTGCTGTGGGTGGGCGGCGAAATTTCCAATTTTGTCAGCGCGGCCTCCGGGCACTGGTATTTCTCATTGAAGGATGAACACGCACAGGTTCGGTGCGTCATGTTCCGCCACAAAAGCCAGTATCTGGATTGGCAACCCAGGAATGGCATGCAAGTGGAAGTGCTGGCATTGCCTACCCTGTACGAAGCGCGTGGCGATTTTCAATTAACCCTGGAGCAGATGCGCCCGGCAGGATTGGGTGCGCTGTATGAAGCATTCGAGCGGCTCAAGCGCAAGCTGGAAAGCGAGGGATTATTCGATGCCGCGCGCAAACGCCCGCTGCCCTTCATGCCTACCCAGATCGGCATTATCACTTCGCCGCAGGCTGCCGCGTTGCGCGATGTGCTGACCACTTTATCCAAACGCATCTCCGGCATCCCCATCGTTTTGTATCCCACGCCGGTACAGGGCGCAGGCAGCGCCGAGAAAATTGCGCAGGCTATCGCGCTTGCCAATGAGCGCGCGGAATGCGATGTGCTGCTGCTATGCCGAGGCGGTGGCAGTATCGAAGACCTGTGGGCGTTTAACGAAGAAGTGGTTGCGCGCGCCATTGTTGCCAGCCGCATTCCGCTTATCAGCGGGGTAGGCCATGAAACCGACATCACCATTGCCGATTTCGTCGCCGATGAACGCGCACCTACTCCCACTGCCGCCGCGCAACGCGTTATCCCGGATCGACATGCCCTGCTTAAAAATTTGCGCGACTCGGCCCAGCACCTGCACCGTGCGCTGCGCCACCGCCTGCAAAATGCCATGCAAGCGGCAGACTATTTGCAGCGGCGGCTGGTGCATCCGGAGCAACACCTACAACGCCAATCACAACGACTGGAGCAGCTGCAACAACGCATGCAGCGCGCCTTTTCCTATCGCAACCAGCATCAGCACTGGCAGTGGCAATCACTGGCGCAACATTTCAGCAAGGCCATGCGCACAGCGCAGGCACAATGGGTATCC
>JANNQM010000095.1:0-21442 GCA_031400735.1 Gallionellaceae bacterium | reverse complement strand
AGGAGCACAAGGCGGCGAGGATAAGGCGACGGTGCGTGGTTGTTGCCGATTTATCGGCTTTACAACCACGGCCTACCCCTTGCGGGTGAAGACAGTACGTTTAGTACGGCTAGGAGCCGAAGACGAAGCCAACGTAGTGATCGTTCCTATCCGGCTTTGGAAAATTATTTCTGCCAGCCCCCTTGCAAATATCCCAGAATCGCCTCGCGCTCTTGCGGAGTGGGTGTAGGCCTTTTACTGGCAACCATATGATTTTCCATGCGCGCCACGATGCTGGGCCAGGCGGCCGGGTGATGCTGGGTGGGGCTGGGCATGGCATGGCATTGGCTGCATGCTCTTTGAGTTTCCTGCAACCCAGGCGGTGATGCAGGGGCGCCGGTTGCCATGGAAGATCCTTGTGGCAACACCACTACCTGATCCGAGTCTCCTCCCTTGCCGCACGCACTGATCAAACCGGCAATGGATAGGGACAATACAGTTATTGCAACAAGTTTTTTCATGTCGTGCTCACTCCCAAAGGTTAATGCTGAATATTCGCCGATTATCCATCTGGAAGTCAACATTTGGTAAACTTCGGCTATGCCTGATTTCTTCGCACTAGTCCCCGCCGCTGGTTCCGGTTCCCGCATGGGGAGCGGATTGCCCAAGCAATATTTGCCGCTGGCCGGCCAGCCCATGATCTATCACGCGCTGGCTACACTGTGTGGCTGTGCCGATATCCGTACTGTTTTTGTGGTGTTGGCGCCGGATGACGCGCATTGGCGCAGTTATGACTGGTCGTATTTTGGCGATAAATTGCAGCCCTTGTTTTGTGGCGGCGGGTTGCGTGCTGAAAGTGTGTTGAATGGCCTGATGGCAGCAGAGCTTGAGCCGGACAACTGGGTATTGGTGCATGACGCGGCACGTCCGTGCTTGAGCCAATCTCAATTGCAGCGGCTGATTGCGGAAGTGCGCGATGACGATGTGGGCGGCATTCTGGCGATACCGGTGGCGGACACGCTGAAACGCGCCACAGTGGGTGAGCGTATTGAGCTGACCGAAAATCGCTCGGGATTGTGGCAGGCGCAAACACCGCAAATGTTCCGCGCCGGGCTGCTTGTGCGCGCTTTGCAAATCACACGCGATGTTACCGATGATGCTTCTGCTGTGGAGGCACTGGGTCTGCAGCCGAAACTGGTAGAGAGCGAAACAACCAATTTTAAAGTGACATATCCGCAAGACATCCAACTGGCGGAGCTGTTGCTGGGTTCTCGGGAAAAATAAATGTTGTCATTCCCGCAGAGGCGGGAATCCAGCGTTTTAATTGAATATTCTTTGGGTTTTGCCCCGCATTGTGGGTGGTTTTTTAACTGACTGGATTCCCGCCTACGCGGGAATGACGGGTTGATAGGGAAGTAACATGAGAATCGGGCAAGGGTTTGATGTCCATCAATTGGTGGAAGGGCGAAAGCTGATTATCGGCGGGGTGGAGATACCCTATGCCAGGGGATTGCTGGGACATTCCGATGCTGATGTGCTGTTGCATGCGATCTGTGACGCGCTATTGGGCGCGGCTGCGGCTGGGGATATCGGACAACATTTTTCCGATAGCGATGCCCGCTACAAGAACATCGACAGCCGCGTATTGTTGCGCGAAGTGGCGCGCATGGTAGCCAATGCCGGTTTTCGCATAAGCAATGTGGATGCCACCATCATCGCCCAAGCGCCGAAAATGGCGCCGCATATAACCAAGATGGTTGAGAATATTGCGGCCGATCTGGGAATAGCGACCAACGCAGTGAACGTGAAAGCCACCACTACTGAAAAGCTGGGCTACACCGGGCGCGGCGAAGGTATTGCGGCGCAGGCTGTGGCGTTGTTGCTGGTGTAAAGCCAAAAAATTTACCACAGAGACACAGAGACACAGAGGAAGACAAGAGCAAATTTGATGATTAATTTCCTAATACTGTTTACAGATCGGGCAGGGTGGTTTAAAAGTTTTTCTCTGTGTCTCTGTGTCTCTGTGGTGGGATTTGTATGAAAATTCTGGCGCTGGATACCTCCACCGAATATTGCTCGGTTGCATTATCACTGGACGGAAAGATTACCAGCCGCAGCGAATTGGCCGGTCAGCGCCACTCCGAAGTGCTGATACAGATGCTGGATGAAATGTTGGCCAGCGCAGGAATCAAACTGGCGCATCTGGATGGCATCGCTTTTGGTACCGGGCCGGGTTCTTTTACCGGGGTGCGCATTGCCTGCGGTGTAGCGCAGGGATTGGCGCTGGGCGCCGGGTTGCCGGTGGTGGGTGTATGCACATTACAGGCGCTGGCCCAAGCCGCTAACCACGATAACGCCAACCACGATAAAGTGATCGCCGTGCTGGATGCGCGCATGGGTGAGGTTTACCATGCTGCTTATCAAAAACAGGCAGGGCAGTGGATGACAGTCTGTCAGCCCAGTTTGTGTTTGCCGCTGCACGCTCCGTCGGTTACAGGGAATGGATGGTATGGAGTCGGCAGCGGTTTTGCGTTGCACGCCGCCACTTTGGCCCAGCGCTATTCCGGCCAATTAGCCGGTAGCGATGCTGAGGCCATACCGCAAGCCAGTGCGATTGCCCAATTGGCCCTGCCTGAATTCAACGCCGGGCGCGGAGGGGATGCGGCGCAAGCGCGACCGCTGTATCTGCGCGATAAAGTGGCGCTGAAAACTGCTGAGCGGTGATTCCCACGCTGCGCAAAATGGAGCTGGCTGATCTGGATAGGGTGCTGTCCATTGAGCAGCGTGTGCATCAACATCCGTGGACACGCGGAAATTTTATTGATGCGCTGAACAGCGGTAATCTGTGTCAGGTATACGAAGCGCAGCAAAAGCTGGTCGGTTATGCGGTGTTGATGACTGTGGTGGACGAAATGCATTTGCTCAACATCAGCATAGACAGTGAATTTCAGCGCCAGGGGCAGGGCGCCGCATTGCTGGATGAGATGTTGAATGTCGCGCGCAGTTTGCCTATGCAGCGCGTGCTGCTGGAAGTGCGCAGGTCCAATGTTCCCGCGTTGGGTTTGTATCGCAAGGCAGGATTCAGCGAGCTGGCCGTGCGGCGCGGCTATTATGCTGCGGCAAATGGTTGGGAAGATGCGCTGGTAATGGAGTATCGATTATGACTGAAAGATTATGACGGCCCGGCAACAAGCGATACTGCGCGAGCTTAACCTGTATCCGTTGTGGCAGCTGCGCGATGTGTCTGCGCTCCAAGTGATCGGGGCTGATAAAAGTACAGGCGTCTCCCAACAGGTGGAGATGGGTAGCGCTGCGCTCCACCCAACCTACGCAAACTGGGATGAATTAAAAGTTGCAGTAAAAAATTGCGCTATGTGCAAGCTGCGGGCAGGTTGTACCCAAACAGTATTTGGCGTGGGCGACGAAAAAGCAGACTGGTTGTTTGTGGGAGAAGGGCCAGGCGCCGACGAGGATATTAAAGGTGAGCCCTTTGTCGGCCAGGCAGGCAAGCTGCTGGACAATATGCTGGCAGCAGTCAAGCTGAAGCGAGGGATCAACGTTTTTATCGCCAATGTCGTCAAATGTCGCCCACCCGGCAACCGCACGCCCGAGGCCGATGAAATTGCCCAGTGCATGCCTTACCTGGTGCGCCAGATTCAACTGATACAACCTAAAGTGATTGTCGCATTGGGAAAAACGGCGGCGGTTTCATTATTGGGACGCGACGCCACGCTGGCCAGTTTGCGCGGCAAGACGCATGATTACCTGGGGATTCCGATGGTTGTAACGTATCATCCGGCTTATCTATTGCGTTCGCCGATGGAAAAAGCCAAAGCGTGGCAGGATTTTTGTCTTGCAGTAAAAACCATGGACAACATAACAAAACCATAATTGCAGGAAGCCCAAGGGGGGATGTAGTCAATGCCAAAACTTGTCAGTGAATTAAAGGTGCTGGTGGTAGAAAGCAACAAGCCAACTATAGAGTCCATCTGTGACCACATTGGCCTGTTGGGTATACTGCATCCGTTTATAGCTCAGACTGGCCAGGCGGCGGTGGAGATATTCCGCAAGGAACGCCCGGACATGGTGTTGCTGGAAGCCACGTTGCCTGACATAGACGGGTTTAATGTGGCGAAGAAGATACGCGCCCTGGAGCAAGCGGGAGATTGGTCAGCCATTATTTTCCTGACCAGCATGTCCAAGGATGAGCATCTGGAACGTGGCATTGAGGTCGGCGCGGATGATTACATGCTGAAGCCGATACGCGGAGTGGTGCTGAAAGCCAAGATCAGGGCGATACACCGGCTACTGGAAATGCAGCGCACCTGGGTGGAAGCTTCGCGCCAACTGGAGATCGCAAATAAGGAATTGCAACGCCTGGCGGCGACAGACAAGGTGACCGGAGTCGCCAACAGAAATGCTTTTGATGAAGTGATAGACCGTGAATGGCGCCGGTGCATGCGGATGAAAAGGCCGGTGACACTGGTTCTGGTGGAAATCGATCACTTCAAGGAATACAGCGAGGCTTATGGCCAACAGGCCGGAGACGATTGCCTGCGGGCGATATCCGCGCAGATCGCCCGTTCTGCCCCGCGCGCCAGTGACCATCTGGCGCGGTATGGTGAGGATGAATTTGCGCTGGTGCTGGGCGAAACCGATGGCATAGGGACGCGGCATGTGATAAATAATGTGCGCCAACATATTGCCGAGCTCAGGCTGCCCCATAGCGCTTCTGTCACGCCTTTTGTCACGGTCAGTTGCGGTATCAGTTCAGTTGTTCCGCATGCTGACTTGTCGCTGGAAAATTTTCTGAAGTCGGCCAATATTGCGCTGACCAAGGCCAAGGAAAGAGGACACAACACCGTTATTTTTGTCGAGTTTGGGCAAATCGCATGAGGGTGGAATACTGAAAGGCAAATATGCCAAAAAACACCAATGAATTAAAAATACTGGTGGTCGAAGACAGCCAGTCCATGATAGAAACCTTGCGCGATTATCTTGCGCAAATGGGTATTCGTCATCCCATGATTGCGCAAAGCGGCATGGAGGCGCTGCAAATGTTCCAGGACAGCCGCCCAGACATTGTTTTGCTGACGCCATTTTGCCTGATGTGGATGGTTATGAAATCGCCAGGCAGATACGGATGCTGGAGAGGGATGGAGAATGGACGGCCATTATATTCCTGACCAGCAAGACCGGGGATGAGCATCTGGCGCGGGGGATTGAGGTGGGTGGGGATGACTACCTGTTAAAGCCGGTCACGCAAATGGTGCTGAGCGCAAAGGTCAGGGCCATGCAACGGCTGGTCGAGATGCAACGTACCATGGCCACACAATCGCAAAAACTGGGGGTGGCCAACAAGGAATTACAGCATCTGTCGATGACTGACGGATTGACCGGAATTGCCAACCGGCGTTTTTTTGATGAGATGTCAGTGCGCGAATGGCGGCGTTGCGGTCGCATGCAAAGGCCTATGTCCATCATCATGATAGACGTGGATCACTTCAAGCTGTTCAATGACACCTACGGCCATCAGGCCGGCGATGAATGCCTGAAGAGGGTGGCCGTGCAAACCGCCCTTGCCGCGACCCGTGCAGGAGACCTGGCGGCGCGCTATGGCGGAGAGGAATTTGCGGTCATTTTGGGCGAAACAAATAGCGAGGGCGCGCGCTGGGTGGCCAACCTGATCCGCCAGCGCGTTAACGATCTCAGGATGTCACACCATCCTTCGTCCTACCGCTTTGTAACGGTCAGTTGCGGGGTAGTTGCCGTGGTGCCGAATGCCAGCGTAACGCTGGAAAAATTCCTCGAATCCGCCGACCATGCGCTCTATCTGGCCAAGGAACAAGGACGCAACAGGACGGTTTACGTGGATTTCGAAACAGGCCGGGCAAGTTAAACACGCGTGAGTTACATTTCGCCTTTATCCTGATCATGGCCGTGTTTCTTGTTCAGGGCGGTCATGATGCCAGCCAGCAGCAAGCCAAATACCAGAATAATGATGTCAAGGCTGAAGCCCATTTTTTCCATCCAGGCATACAGCGCAAGCATGACGAAAATGCTGATGTTCTCATTGAAATTTTGCACGGCAATGGAACTGCCAGCGCCCATCAACAAATGGCCGCGATGTTGCAACAGCGCATTCATCGGCACCACGAAGTAGCCACCCATGGCGCCAATAGTGACTAGCAGCAGAGTTGCCAGCACCGGACTGGTGATCGGGATCATCACCAGCACCATCAAACCCATCGCGATACCGACCGGCAGAACCCTGACCGAATGTTCCAGCTTTACCAGCCGTGCGGCCAGCACAGCGCCGATCGCGATACCAAATGCCACCCACGCCGTCAATTGCGCGGCTTGGCCCATATCGTAATGCAAAGCCAGCGCGGCCCAAGCCAGCACCAGTAAGCGCAAGGTCGCGCCCGCGCCCCAGAATAAAGTGGTGACTGCCAGCGAAACTTGTCCCAGTGGGTCTTTCCATAACAATTTGAAGCAGCGCAAAAATTCCTTGACCAAAAATAACGGATTGCGCCGTAAAGGCTTGTGGTCTATCGGTAGCTGCGGGATATAAATATTAAATAATGCGGCCACCAGATAAATGAATATGATGACTAAAATGGCCAGATCCGGAGCACTATCGATGCCGGTATTCATCAGCGGGACATCCCACCATAGCAACATGTGGTTGGCAATGTTCGGCCCGATCAGCAGGCCGCTGACCACTGCGCCCAGAATAATGGCCAGTACGGTCAACCCCTCGATCCAGCTATTGGCCAGGACTAATTTTTCCGGCGGCAAATATTCGGTCAGGATGCCATATTTAGCCGGTGAATAGGCGGCCGCTCCAAAGCCCACGATGGCATAGGCTACCAGCGGATTCACTCCAATCAACATGGCGATGCAGCCAAACAATTTGATGCTGTTGCTGATGAACATGACCTTGCCTTTGGGCAACGAGTCAGCGAACGCGCCGACAAAGGGCGCCAGCACAATGTAGGAAATCACAAAGGCTTGCTGCAGCATCGGTGTATGCCAGGCGGGCGCACCCAGACCCTTGAGCAAGGCAATGGCAGCAAACAACAGGGCATTGTCAGCCAGCGCAGAAAAAAATTGCGCCGCAAGTATGATGTAAAAACCGAGTTTCATTAATGAGGGAGCTTTTTGGCAGCGCGTTTTATATCATGAAATTGTGAGGCCTGCTATTATTAGCGGCAATCAACTTGCCTGCAAGCCTTTATTCATGCCCCGTCCGATAGCCGCACGCATAGACCTGTCCGCATTGCAATACAACCTGCATGTCGCACGCCGCGCCACCCGCGCGCGCATCATGGCAGTGATCAAAGCGGCTGCTTACGGGCATGGCCTGCTGCGTACCGCTCAGGCGTTGAATGCTGCGGATGGCTTCGCGCTGCTGGATATACGCGATGCGGTGCAATTGCGCGAATCCGGGTTTCGCCAGACTATCCTGCTGCTGGAAGGGTTGTTTACGCGGGAGGATGTGCAGCAGGCGGCGGAATATGACCTGGCCTGTGTGATCCACAGCCCGCAACAAATTTCGCTGCTGGATGCCCATCCGCGCCGCAGCAACCTGCAGGTGTGGCTCAAGATCAATACCGGCATGAACCGGCTGGGTTTTGCGCCGCAGGATGTACCTGCGGCAATGGAAAAATTAAAGACCCATCCCGCAGTACGCGACATCACGCTGATGACCCATTTTTCCCACGCCGATGAAGCAACCGGTGTCAGTGCCCAACTGGAAGTATTCAATGCACTGGCCGCCCCTTATCGCGTGGCGCGTTCGCTGGCCAATTCTGCTGCGCTGTTGCGTTATCCCGCCACACATGGCGATTGGGTGCGCCCCGGCATCATGCTGTACGGCGCTTCGCCGTTTGCCGAAATGAGCGCGCAGCAACTGGGCTTGCGTGCCGTGATGACGCTGCACAGCGAAATTATTGCTGTGCGGCAATTGCAGTCCGGTGATGCGATAGGCTATGGCGGCCAATTCCGCGCACAACATCCGATGCGCGTTGGCATAGTCGCGTGCGGTTACGCGGATGGCTACCCGCGCCATGCACCTACCGGTACGCCGGTGTGGGTGGAAGGCCAGCGTACCCGAACGTTGGGGCGAGTTTCGATGGACATGATGACTGTGGATTTGAGTGCATTGCCTGCTGCTGCAGTAGGCAGCAGCGTTACATTATGGGGTGAAGGTTTGCCGGTAGAAGAAGTGGCCCATGCGGCAGGTACGATCAGCTATGAATTGTTGTGCGCGCTGACGGCACGCGTGCCGATTGAAGAATAACTTCCCAGGCATTCAGTTTTTGGGCCAAGTTCAGCGCAGCGTGGGTCGGACTGGTAGAGGGCAGGCGCTGGTAAATTAATGGCTGCAACAACAGCTGACGCCGCAAATGCTGCGCATAAAATTTTTCCGCAAGAGCGCCATTGAAAAAACATGGGTAATTTGTGGATGGGCCAGGAGGAAAGCTGTGGATACGCGACATGGGGGTTGAAACAAGAATTATCCGGCGCCATTCCCCAGCAAATGCTGCACATGCTCACGTTCTTCCATCAGCTCGCGATAACTGGCTTGCATATGGTTGCGGCCCAGGCTGCTGATGGCCAGCCCCTGCACAATAGTGTAATGACCATTTTTGCAAGTCACCGGGAAGCCATAAATGACGCCTGCCGGAATGCCATAGCTGCCATCTGAAGGCACGCTCATGGTCACCCAGTCATGGTCGGGCGTACCCAGTACCCAGTCATGCACATGCGCGATCGCGGCATTGGCGGCGCTGGCGGCACTGGACAGGCCGCGTGCTTCAATGACCAGCGCGCCGCGCTTTTGTACTGTGGGAATGAATTCGCTTTCCACCCAGTCTGCATTCGGCAACATTTTGCGCACGCTGCTGCCGTTTATTTCAGCGTGGTCCAGGTCGGGATATTGCGTGCCGGAATGGTTGCCCCATATCACCATTTTTTTAATGTCGCGCACCGGCCGCAACAGTTTTTGTGCCACCTGGGCAATGGCGCGATTGTGGTCCAGGCGCATCATCGCGCTGAAATTTTTCGGGTCCAGGTCCTGCGCATTGCTCATCGTGATCAGCGCATTGGTGTTGGCCGGGTTGCCCACCACCAGTATCTTGACGTGACGTGCCGCCACTTCGTTGAGTAGCTTGCCCTGTGCGGAAAAAATCGCGCCATTGGCCTCCAGTAAATCCTTGCGCTCCATGCCTTTGCTGCGCGGACGCGCGCCGACCAACAAAACAATTTCTGCGTCGCGGAACGCGATGGCCGGATCATCGGTAATGATGACTTGCTGCAGCATCGGGAACACACAATCTTCCAGCTCCATGGCCACGCCGCGCAAAGTTTGCTGGGCTGGCGCCACATCAAGCAATTGCAGGATCACCGGTTGTTCATTTCCCAGCATGTCGCCTTTGGCGATGCGGAATATCAGGCTGTAGCCTATCTGGCCAGCGGCACCGGTAATGGCAATGCGGATAGGTGCTTTCATCGCTACTCCAATAATTCACAGGGACTATCATGGTGCCCCGAACACGAATCGAACGTGTGACCTACCCCTTAGGAGGGGGTCGCTCTATCCACTGAGCTACCGAGGCATGATGCGCATTCTAGCGTAAAATGCGCCCCTGAATAATTTGATCAAAATGGACTTCGGCAAAACTGTCACCCGATGAAGCGCAAACTCCCTCGCACCGTAATTATTCTCAGCCTGGTCAGCTTTCTTAACGACATGGCATCGGAAATGGTCACGCCATTTATTCCGATACTGATTGCGACAGTACTGGGTGCCGGGCCGATGGTGTTGGGGCTGGTGGAAGGGGTGGCGGATGCAGTGGCGAGTTTCCTCAAGCTGTGGGCGGGCCGCCATTCCGATGTGCTGGGGGGCAAGCGCAAAGTGTTTATGGTGGCGGGCTATGGCTTGTCGAATCTGG
The DNA here is from genome assembly GCA_031400735.1 of Gallionellaceae bacterium. Lineage (GTDB taxonomy): Bacteria > Pseudomonadota > Gammaproteobacteria > Burkholderiales > Gallionellaceae > Nitrotoga. The sequence goes on along the minus strand of JANNQM010000095.1, from coordinate 11,504 downwards.
TACGTCCGCTGATTGGTTTGGTATCCAGCTGGGGCGGGCTGCTGCTGCTGCGCAGCATGGATCGCATCGGCAAGGGCATACGCAGTGCGCCACGGGATGCGCTGCTGGCCGATGCGACCGATAAGGACATGCATGGTTATGCCTTTGGCTTTCATCGCGCGCTGGATAATGCCGGGGCAGTGGGCGGCAGCCTGTTGGCGATCACGGCCATCGTCTGGGCCGGGTGGACCATCAGCGAAATCATTTTGTGGTCTGCGGTGCCGGGCGTGCTGGTGTTGTTGCTGTTGGTTCTGGGTGTGCGCGAACCGTCGCCGTCGACGGTCAAGCCAGCAATACCGCGCGGCTCTTTGTCATGGTCGTTATTGTCGCCTGCCACGCGCCGTTATTTGCTGATCTTGGTATTGTTCACTTTTGCGCGCGTCTCGGAGGGTTTTATATTATTGCGCGGCAATGAGCTGGGCATGAGCATGGTGCAGATACTGCTATTGTGGGCTACGTTGAACATCACCAAAGCGGCGACTTCGGCCTATGGCGGGCGACTGGCGGATGCCTTTGGCCTGAACAGGTTGACCACGATAGGGTGGATGGGCTATGGACTGAGCTTTATCGCGCTCAGCCAGGCCAGCCAGGCCGAAACATTGTGGGCTTGCGTGATCGCCTATGGCTTGGTTACCGGCTTGAGTGAAGGCTCAGAACGCGCATTGATCAGCGTTTATGCTGAGCAACATGAACGCGGCACCGCATTCGGCTGGTATCATCTGGCTATCGGGCTAAGTGCGATACCGGCTGGAGTGTTATTCGGTGCGGTGTGGCAACAATGGGACGCCGGTGCAGCTTTCATGCTGGCCGGCAGCTTGGCGCTGGTTTGTATAATATTGCTGCGGCTGTCTGGTTTGGCCGGAATAAAGGGTAAAGGAGAAAACAAATGAAATGGTTAATCTTGTTGGGATTATTGGCGGCCTTTGGCTGGTTCATGGCCAGCCAGTTGGTGCGTGCGGGTGAAGTGCCAAAAGCAGGCGAAGCGGCGCCGGATTTCAATTTGCCGGACCAGAACGGCCAGATGCACACGCTGAAAGAATTTTCCGGCAAGTGGCTGGTGCTGTATTTTTATCCAAAAGACGATACGCCTGGCTGCACCAAAGAGGCCTGTTCTTTCCGCGATGATTTGCATCAACTGGTGGCGCTGGATGCGCAAGTGGTGGGCATTAGCGTAGATGACAGCAGCAGCCATGCCGAGTTCGCCAAAAAATATCATCTGCCCTTTCCACTGCTGGCCGATACTAAGGCCGAAGTAGCAAAACGTTACGGGGTGCTGATGGATTTGATTTTCAGCAAAGTGGCCAAGCGTTATACATTTCTGATTGATCCGCAAGGCAAGATCAGCAAGGTCTACGACAAGGTCGACACGTCGCGCCACTCTGCCGAAATCATTGCCGACCTGAAACAGCTGACAGGCCAGAAATGACATAGGTCAAACTTTGTAGCCCGCTTGGGGTGGCAGGTTTGCCACCCATCATTAATTTACCTCGACATTCTGATGCCCTATATATCGCTGGATAAAGCCGCACTCGCCTACGGCCACGTAGCATTGTTGGACCATGTGGATTTTCAACTCGATGAAGGCGAGCGTGTCGGCCTGATCGGTCGCAACGGCGGCGGTAAATCCAGCATGCTAAAGGTGCTGGCCAACCAGGCGGCGCTGGATGACGGCACCGTCTGGCGCGCGCCGGGTTTGCGTATCTGCTATGTCAGCCAGGAGCCGGTGCTGGATGCTAACGCAACTGTATTCGACGCCGTGGCAGAAGGCTTGGGCGGGCTGCGTCAGTTATTGCATGACTACCATGAAGTGTCGCATCAACTGGCCGAACCCGATGCTGACTATGAACATTTGTTGGAGGTCATGCAGCCATTGCAAACCCAGCTCGAAGCGCAAAATGGCTGGGCCGTGCAGGCGCGTATTGAAACCACGATCCAGCGCCTGGAGCTGAATGCGGACAGCCGTGTCGGCGACCTGTCCGGCGGCGTGCGTAAACGCGTCGCGCTGGCCCAGGCGCTGGTGGCCGAGCCAGATGTGCTGATTCTGGATGAACCGACCAACCATCTGGATTTTTCGTCGATTGAATGGCTGGAAGGCCTGCTCAATAATTTTCGCGGCAGCGTATTGTTCGTCACTCACGACCGGCGCTTTCTGGATAACGTCACCACGCGCATCGTCGAGCTGGATAGGGGAAAGCTGGCCAGTTTCCCCGGTAATTTCGCCGCTTACTTGCGCACCAAAGAATTGATGCTGCAAGACGAAGCGGTGCTGAATGCCAAATTCGACAAGGTGCTGGCGCAGGAAGAAGTGTGGATACGCCAGGGCATCAAGGCGCGCGGCGTGCGTAACGAAGGCCGCGTGCGGCGGCTGGAGCAGTTGCGGCGCGAGCGGGCAGCAAGACGCGACCGTGTGGGCAAGGTGGAGATGAGTGTTGAAGCCGGCGACCGCTCCGGCAAGCTGGTGGCGGAACTGTCGCATGTCAGCAAATCATTCGGCGACAGGAAAGTGATTGATAATTTTTCCTGCCGCATACAGCGCGGAGACAAGATCGGTTTGCTCGGGCCGAATGGCGCGGGCAAGAGTACGCTGCTCAAAATTATTCTGGGTGAGTTGGCGCCGGACAGCGGCAAGGTGCAACTGGGCACCAAGCTGTCGGTAGCCTATTTCGACCAGCTGCGCGCGCAACTGAATGAAGAAGCGACACTGGCCGACACCATTAGCCAAGGCTCGGATTTCATCGACATTGGTGGCACGCGCAAGCATGTTATCAGCTACCTTGGCGATTTCCTGTTTGCGCCCGAGCGCGCCCGTTCGCCGGTAAAAAGTTTGTCTGGTGGCGAGCGCAATCGTCTGCTGCTGGCGCGATTATTCAGCCGCCCGGCCAATGTGCTGGTGCTGGATGAGCCCACCAACGATCTTGATATTGAAACGCTGGAACTGCTGGAAGAACTGCTGGCGGAGTACGACGGCACGCTGTTTCTGGTCAGCCATGACCGGGTTTTTCTGGACAACGTAGTGACTCAGGTCATTGCCTTTGAAGGGGAGGGCAAGCTGATGGAATATGTCGGCGGTTATGAGGATTGGGTGCGGGTAAAGAAACATCAGCAGTCACCTGCGCGAGAGTTAACCCAACCTAAACCTGCTTCGCCGAATGCACCCGCCAAGCCAAAAAATAAAAGCAAACTAAGCTTCAAGGAAGCGCAAGAGCTGGAACAAATTCCTGTCAGCATTCAGGCCTTGGAGCGTGAGCAAGCAGAAATTGGCGCCATTCTGGCGGCGGGAAAAATGTATAAAGATGACCCCAAGCAAGCTAAAAAGCTGCAAATCCGGGCAGCTGATATAGATGAAAAACTGTTGGAAATCATCTCGCGCTGGGAAGAATTAGAGAAAAAAGCAGATAAATAGAATAATTACTTACCAACAAATACAATAAGTTGAAAGTATTTTACAAATTTCAGTTGACTTTCAAATGAGAACAGTTATCATTCGCATCATTCTCCAGATGAGAATAATTCTCGACCAACTGACTGAAAGGAAGAATCATGAAACGCAATACGATATTAATGTTAGCCCTCAGCTGTGCCTTTGGCTCACAACAAGTTGTCGCAGCGCCGACCTTGGAAGAAAAGTTGGAAATCATGCAGCAGGAAATCGAGGAATTGAAGCAGTCAAAAAATTCCTCCATGGGACACAGTGCGACAGGGCATGGAAGTTCAGGTAGCACAACCATAGGCGGCTACGGCGAAGTGGTTTATAACAATTATCGCGATGGCAGCAAAAAAAATGAGGCTGATTTAAAGCGTTTCATTGTGTTTCTGGGGCATAAGTTTAGTGACCGGGTCCAGCTTGTCTCGGAACTCGAAGTAGAACACGCCAAAGCGGACAAAGAGGGCGGTGAGGTGGCGATGGAGCAGGCTTATATCCAGTATGGGTTGAACGATACAATGAACACACGGATGGGGCTCATGCTGATGCCTCTAGGCATAGTCAACGAAACCCACGAGCCGCCGACATTTTATGGCGTGGAGCGCAACGAAGTAGAGTCGCGAATTATTCCCACTACCTGGCGCGAGATTGGCGTGGCGTTACAAGGTGAGGCGGGACAAGGCCTGGAATATAACTTTGGTATTTCCACGACTCCGGACGCTGGCAAATACGCAAATGCTAGCAAAGGGTTCAGAGATATGCGTACCAGCGGTAGACAGGTAGCCGCCAACGATCTGGGACTGTTCGGCGCGTTGAATTTCCGCGGGGTTCCGGGCTTGCTGGTCGGAGCCTCGGTATTCAGCGGTGATACAGCCCAGGATGGTATGACAGATGTAGCGTTGGTCGGCGCGGATGCCAAGCTGACATTGTGGGACGTGCATGCCAAGTATGTCGTGGGCGGGCTGGATTTGCAGGCGCTGTATGCCAAAGGAAAGCTCAGCGATACGGCCCAGATTAATGCCGCTGTTGGTACTACCGGACTTACAGCGGGTTCAAACTTGGCGGCACCAGAATCCTTCTATGGCTGGTATGGCCAAGTGGCCTACCGCGTCTGGCAGGATGGCGATAAGGACCTGACACCGTTTGTACGTTATGAACGGTACAACACGCAAGAGTCCGTGGCGGCAGGCTATACCACCGATCCAAAGAATGATGAAACGGTGACCACGGTTGGCGTCAATTTCAGATTGCATCCACAAGTAGTAATAAAAGCCGATGTTCAGAATTACAAGGCGGATCCGCTGAAAGATCGCCTGAACCTGGGTGTGGGCTACATGTTTTAGCGAGCGGGGCGGGCGGGCGGGGCAACCCAGGCGGGTTGTCCCAACTTCCTCGGTCCATTTACTGAATTTACGGTCACCAAAAAACTTTCATTGGAGAACATTATGAACCAGAACACGATACCCCAGAACACGATACCCAAGAACAGCTCAGAGGCAATAATCAAAACCCTTAACCGCATCCTGGAACTGGAGTTGGCCGGAGTGGTGCGCTATACCCATTATGCGTTGATGGTGTATGGCTATAACCGCATTCCTATTGTTGACTGGTTGCAGAAGCAAGCCGACGAAGGGCTATTGCATGCCCGGCAGGCGGGCGAACTGGTGACCTGGTTGGGAGGGCATCCGTCTCTTGGTATCGGCCCGCTGCTGGAATCCCATCAGCATGACATCGGGGATATTCTGCGCGAATCATTATCGAATGAGGTCGAAGTGCTGAAGGTCTATTATGAATTGCTCGCCCTTGCCAAGGATGTTCATGTGCGCCTTGAAGAATACGCGCGCGACATGATTGTCCAGGAGACTGCGCACCAAGATGAGGTAAACAAGATGCTGCGCAGGCCGGGCCAGACGGAAGTGTTCACAGGGTAAGCAGAGCTACGATATATGATTCGCTCATCCGCTCTCAGAAATTTTCTGGCCATGTTGGCCTTGTCATTGTCATGGCCGATCTACGCCATGGAGCGCATTTACCAGTCACCTGAAAGTTTTATTGCCGAAGTATTCAAAACCAATCCTCCACCTAAACTAGTCTGGCTGACCAAGGATGCCCAAGCCATTGTGTCGGACATTATGGGCCATGCCCCGCGCCAATTGCGCCAGCGCTATTGGGGCGATGACACCCGTACCTTGTGGGTACTTGAGGAAATCGGCAAGGAAGAATTGATTACCGCAGGATTTGTTGTACACCAAGGCCGTATAGAGCAAGCAAAAGTGCTGGCTTACCGCGAAAGCCGTGGCATGGAAGTGCGCTACCCGGCTTTTCTGAAGCAGTTCAACGGAGCAGCGCTGAATGACGGCAAGCAATTGGACAAAACCATTGATGGCATTTCCGGCGCGACGCTTTCGGTATATGCGATGCAACGCATGGCGCGTACCGCGTTATATCTGGACCAACTGAGCCGCGCCAAATGAGCCATACCAGCCGCGTAATCCGGAAATGGCATGGCCATGCAGGCGTCGCCGCCACGCTCTTCCTGATTTTTCTGGTGATCACCGGAATCATTCTGAATCACGAAGAAACATTCAAGCTGGACCAGCGCGAGATCAGCACACCCTGGCTGATGCGTTGGTACGGGATACAGGCCGCCAATCCGGAGCGGGGTTACTTGATGGATAACCGCTATTTTTCCTGGGAAGGTGAAAAATGGGCATTGGGCGACACACCATTGGCAGGCAACGCTGAACAACCAGTGGGGGCCGTTACCGTAAACGGAATACATTATGTGGCGACCTCATCCGCGCTATATTTATTTCAGGCCGATGGGCAATTAGTAGACAAACTGGAAAAACAGGCGCTGCCCGCCTATCCGGTATTGGCGTTAGGCAAAGCGAATGACAGCGTGGTGTTGCAAACAACCTCTGGCATGATGGCCAGTATCGATGGCTTGACCTGGCAAAAAACAAGCACCGCCACAACATGGTCTGCGGCGCAACCGCTGCCAGCTGATGTCAATCGCCAGATGACAGTTTTGCTGGCGCCGGGGTTGACACTGGAGCGCATATTGCTGGATGTCCACAGCGGGCGAATTTTTGGCCGTTATGGGCCGTGGGTAGTCGATGCAGCGGCGATTGCATTACTTTTGCTGGGGATAAGCGGCGTATGGATTTATGTGCGGTCAATCAAACAAGTCAAACAACGGCATAAACATTATTAATTTTAACCTGCAAAAAAACGATCCCCGAAAAGCTGGGGATCGTTTTTGTTTACAACGTGATTTTACGGAAACAGCGCATGCTCAGCCGGTGAAACTTTGACGTAGTTACATGCTTCGCCGCAGTGCTGATTGACCAGCGAGCGGATATCCCGGATACGATGATACGGAACTGTGACGATCATTAATATTTCCCCACGATCTATCCGGGCCTGGTAAGGCTCGAGGCTGGAATTGGGAATTGCGCTGGATACCATGCCGGTCCACCAGGCCCCAAAAGCGGCGCCGATCAGGCCGATTAAAAGTATCGCCAGTGCTTGCAACGGAGGGGCCGAGTCAGTGGGGATTGCAACAAGCGACGGGAAGGCGACCACCAAAGCCCCACCGAACGCACCGATCACCCCGCCTATCATTGCCCCGACACCTGCGCCATGCAGGCTGTCTGTTTTTTCGCTGACGCTTGCTTCGGGTAAATCTTTAAGTGGCAGATCGTGTTTGGCGAGAAAGTGAATATACCGTTCTTCAATTCGCGCCAACAACAGCCGATCCATCATCTGATACGCAGTCTTGATATTAGGTAACATGAAATACAGTTTGCGTCTCATTGCATCCTCCTATCTCAGTTGTTTCATCCCCCCGTTTTTCAGTTGATATTTTTATTGATATTGGACGTTGCCTGCCTGGCTTGTCCGTCTGCAACCCCGTCCAATTACCCTCGCCCGTTGTCCCAGTCGAGCGTTCCATTATATTCTTTAGACTTCAACTTAAATATTTTTATCCATGCCATTTTTTGGAGCATCAAGCATAAATTGTGCCTGGCACCTAAGCGGACTTATACCGCTAATGAGAGGAAGAGAGGCGGGACTATCTAGAGTGAGATACGCTTAACTTTCCCGTCCGATACCGTGGTACTCAATGCCGTATGCGGCCACGCTGGACGGCTCAAACAGGTTGCGGCCATCGAAGATAACAGGGTGTTTGAGGCGTTCTTTTATGGCAGAAAAGTCAGGACTTTTGAAGGCCTTCCATTCGGTGACGATAATCAGCGCATCCGCGCCGTGCAGAGCATCCAGTGGCGTATCCGAATAGCGTAAATCATGGCGGTCACCAAAAATATGCAAGGTTTCGCGCATTGCCACGGGATCATGCGCGCTGACGCTGGCGCCCATTTTCCACAAGCCTTGCATTACCACGCGGCTGGGCGCATCGCGCATGTCATTGGTGCCAGGCTTGAAGGCCAAGCCCCATAACGCAAAGCATTTGCCTTTAAGGTCGCTGCCAAATCGTGCAACAATTTTTTGCAGCAGCACGTTTTTCTGCGCGTAATTTACATCCTCAACAGCGTGCAATATTTTCATGGACAGGCCGAATTCTTCACCGGTGCTTTGCAGCGCACGGATATCCTTGGGGAAACAGGATCCGCCGTAGCCGCAGCCGGCATACAGGAAATGGTAACCAATACGGTGGTCGGAGCCTATTCCCTTGCGCACATGTTCAATGTCCGCACCAACTTTTTCGGCCAGGTTGGCCAATTCATTCATGAACGAGATGCGCGTGGCCAGCATGGCGTTGGCTGCATATTTGGTCAGCTCCGCCGACTTGATATCCATTACCATCAAGCGATCATGGTTACGCTGAAAGGGTGCATAAACATCGCGCATGATCTGTACCGCGCGTTCGTCATCAGCGCCGATTACGATCCGGTCCGGGCGGTTGAAGTCATCTATGGCCGCACCTTCCTTAAGGAATTCGGGGTTGGACACAATACTGAAATCCGTTTTTACCTTGCGTTTATTCAATTCGCCCTGCACGGTGTGGCGGACTTTCTCGGCGGTGCCGACCGGCACGGTAGATTTGTTTACAATGACTTTGTACTCGCTCATCGCAGCGCCGATGGCCTTGGCCGCAGACATGACATATTGCAGGTCTGCCGAACCATCATGGTCGGAAGGCGTGCCCACGGCAATCATCTGGATCAGGCCATGGGCCACGCTTTCAGCGACATCGGTGGTGAAACGCAAGCGTTTTGCCGCAACATTGCGCTGAATAATTTCACTGAGGCCCGGTTCATAGATGGGAACGCCGCCGTTTTGCAAAAAGGCAATCTTGGCCTCATCCACATCCAGGCAAAGTACATCGTTACCTAGTTCGGCCAGGCAAACTCCGGATACCAAGCCTACATAACCGGTACCGATTACAGTAATCTTCATGTTGCGCAAACTCCTATCTAAGTAACTTAAAGCTGGCCGCTGGAATCAGTGGATTGCAGTAACCAACGAATCGGGGCAGGCGCATTATGCCGCAAAACGATGGAAGTCGTCTGTAGCCCTTTGTACCGATTGAAGCGTCTGCCCGGTCAGGTTAGAGTCCAGGCAATCCAAAACAATGTTGTCCGGCATTGCGCGCAGCCAGGTCAATTGACGCTTGGCTAGCTGGCGCGTGGCGGCTGCCGCCAGCTCCTGCAACTGCACCTCATTGATTTCACCGGCCAGAAATTGCCAGGCCTGGCGGTAGCCAACCGCGCGCATCGCGGGCAACTCACGATGCAGCGCATATTTCTGCTGCAGCTTGCGCAATTCATCCACCAAGCCGTCCTGCAGTATGCCTTCCAGGCGCGTGGCGATACGGGCATGCAGTTGCGCGCGGTCTGATGGTACCAGCGCCAGCGGGATGACCCGGCACGGCAGCGTGTGCTGGTGGGGTTGGCTTATCAATTGCGACATCGTGTAGCCGGTCAGCTGATATATTTCCAATGCGCGCTGTATACGTTGCGCATCTTGCGGCTTTAGCCGCGCAGCGGTGACTGGGTCAACTTGTGCCAGCTGTGCGTGCAGGGCTGGCCAACCCAACCGGGCTGCCTGCTGATCCAGTTCGCGGCGCAGGTCAGGGTCGGCTTGGGGCAGTGCGCTCAAACCAAAACGCAACGCGCGGAAATACAACATCGTGCCGCCAACCAAAAGTGGAATTTTGCCGCGCTGCGTGATGTCCGGTATCAGCTGTAACGCATCGTCGCAAAAGGCAGCGGCGGAATAACTGTCAGTCGGGTCCCGGATATCGATCAAATGGTGCCGCACACTGGCCAGTGTGGCGGCATCCGGCTTGGCCGTGCCTATATCCATGCCGCGATACACCAGCGCCGAATCAACGCTGATGATTTCCACCGGTAGTCGCTGGGCCAGCTCGACTGCGAGCTGGGTTTTGCCGCTGGCGGTCGGGCCCATTAGAAAGATAGCGGGGGGTAGCTGCATCACGAATCCACCACAGAGACACAGAGACACAGAGAAAAACGAGACCAACTACTTGAATTAAGGGGATAGCTTGAGGCAGATAAATCCAGGGGCAGCTGCCTATATTGGAATAGGTGTCTCTGTGTCTCTGTGTCTTTGTGGTGCAAGGTTTTATCTGCCACGCATGAACAACCCGTCCAGCTCCGCGATGCTCATCTGAAACCAGGTGGGGCGGCCGTGGTTGCATTGGCCGGAGCGTTCGGTTTGCTCCATTTCGCGCAGGATATGGTTCATCTCGGTAAGGGTCAGGCTGTGATTGGCGCGTACTGCAGAGTGGCAGGCCAGCGTGGACAGCAGTTCGTTACGCCGTTCGGTTAATGCGCGCGCCGCGCCGTATTCGCGCAGCTCGTGCAATACATCGCGTGCGGCAGCTTCGGCATGTGCTTGTTTAAGCATGGCCGGCATTGCGCGCACGGCAAGGGTGGTAGGGGAAAGCGGCATGATATCAAACCCGAGTTGCAGCATGGCGTCCCGGCCTTCTTCAGCCGTGGCCATGTCCAGTGGCTCTGCCGCAAAGCTCACCGGGATCAGCAACGGTTGCGTGGGGATTTGCTGGCCGTCGAGAGCCGCCTTGAGCTTTTCATACACAATGCGTTCATGGGCGGCATGCATGTCTACTACCACCAGGCCCTGCTTGTTTTGCGCCAGCAGGTAAATACCAGCCAGCTGTGCCAGCGCAAAACCCAGCGGCGGGATGCCACTTTCGTCTTCCTCAGGCAAGGGCGCGAGTCCATCGAATGAGCGTGGCAGCATAGTTGCCACATCATCCAGCGTGGCTACAGATGCATCGCGCACGCCAAATAGTGCGTCATAAAATGCCATCGGTTGCGCGGCACTGTGCAAACGTATCGATTGTTGTGCCGGAGTTGATTGGGGTAAAGAAGTTTGCGTAGCAAACGAATAAGGTGTCATGCCGGGCGCGCCGTCGCCCGTATTGGCGGGCTTGGCCAAAGCCTGATGCAAGGTGTGGAACACAAATTGATGGATGGCCTGGCTGTCGCGGAAGCGTACCTCGCTTTTTGCCGGATGCACATTCACATCCACTTGTTCCGGCGGCAACTCGAGGAACTGCACAAAGGCCGGATGGCGCTGATGATGGAGTATGTCCTGATAAGCCTGACGTATGGCATGCGCGACCACTTTGTCGCGGATGAAGCGGCCATTTACAAAAAAATACTGCGCATCGCGCGAAGCTTTGGAATAGGCCGGTAACGAGGCCATGCCCGATAAGCGCAGCCCAGCCGCCTGGCGCACAACAGGCACTGCACTTTGTATGAACTCATCCCCCAATACTGCCCCCACCCTCGCTGCCAACGCATTTTCCGTCTGCGTCTTGAGGTCACTCCGTCCTCCGTCCTCCCCCAGTCCTCCGTCCTCCGTCCTCAGTCCTCTGCCCTGCCACACAGTCCGATTATTATGTTGCAAACTGAACGTGACATCCGGCCGCGATAGCGCAATGCGTTTGAAAACTTCATCGCAATAGGCAAACTCGGTGGCTTCGGATTTCAGGAATTTGCGCCGTGCCGGGGTGTTGTAATAC
>JANNQM010000094.1:0-20351 GCA_031400735.1 Gallionellaceae bacterium | reverse complement strand
CACGCTACATCTCGTAGCGTGCGCTGTGCGCACGTCTATCCTTTAAAGTGGAGGACTTAATCGACACTTACTTAACCAATTCCTTTTCCCGTCCAGAAAATTTCAGCGCAACATTCATAGCGTCCTGGAATTCAGCAATCTTGACCGGCTTGGTCAGATAGCGCAGGAATCCAGCGACCAGCCCGCTCTCGATATCGTGCAACATCGCATTGGCGCTGATCGCAATCACCGGGATATGCATGGTGGCCATATCCTGGCGCAAAATTTTCAGCGCCTCGATTCCGCTGATTCCGGGCAGGTCGATATCCATCAGTATCACATCGGGCAAGTGGGCGCGGGCTAGCGCTACACCAAGATTTCCGTCCGCCGCACTCAACAAGCGCACCTGCGGGTAACCTTCTTCCATGATTTGCTCCATCAGCATCAAGTTATCCGGATTATCTTCTACATAGAGCACCCGGCGCTGCGCCACGTCTGACGACCTGGAGGCCAAGGTTGGCAGCACAAATTGGGCAGTCATGTCACTGGCGGCTGTGGTTTTTGGTACCACATCCCGCAGCAATTCAATCCAGAATTCACTGCCCACCCCAACTGTGCTGTCCACACCTATCGTGCCGCCCATCAATTCCACCAGTTGTTTGGCCACTACCAGGCCAATGCCGGTTCCTTCTGCGGCGCTCTTTTCCTGGCCGAGGCGGTTGAAAGGCTGGAATAGTTGCGCTATCTTTTCCGGCGGCAATCCGGCGCCGTTATCTTTGATGCTGATGCGTATGCGGTCGGCGCCCGCACTGCACTTCACTTCTACTGTGCCATGCTTGCGGTTGTATTTGATCGCATTGGAAAACAGGTTTAATAACACCTGCTTTACGCGGGTCAAATCCGCATAGACACACCAGCTGGGGTCATACGGTAAAAAATTGATAGGGATGCCGCGTTTGTGCGCCAAAGGTTCCATCATGGCCTGGCATTCGCGCATGACATCCGCCAGCAAAACCGATTCCCGCGACAGTGTCAACTTGCCTGCTTCAATGACCGAGATATTAAGGATATCGTTAATCATGTCCAGCAAATACCACCCGGCCTTGATGATGTGTTGCAACCGCAATGCCTGCACTTCGGTGGGGGGTGGCACACCGGCCTCCAGCAATTGGGCAAAGCCGAGAATGGCATTGAGCGGGGTGCGCAGGTCATGGCTCATTCTGGACAGGAAATCTGATTTTGCCAGGTTGGATTTTTCCGCCGCTGCCTTGGCCAGCTCCAGCTCGGCATTCTGGTATTGCAATAACCTGTCCAGTCGCTTGCGTTCGGTGATATCCGTTATTGTGACCCGCAACGCCGGTGCGGCAACATCGTCCACGGTCAGCAGGCAATCCAGCCGCGCATTAAATACTGTGCCGTCACCGCGCAGCAAAGTCAGCTCGCAGATATCCGTGGTGCGGGCTTGCATCATGCGCATAAAATATTGCCGCCAGCTGTCCTGGTCATGGGGCGCGACAAATCCCGCAAACCGGCGCTGCAACAATTTCTTGCGTTCTTTTCCCAACAGTGCGCTACCGGTCAGGTTGATCGCGTCAATCAGCCCTTCGCGCGACAATGTCAGGTAACCTACCGGGGAAAATTCATAGAGGTCCACATAACGGGCATGCGCTTCTTCAAGCACGATATGGCTGCGGCGCAATTCTTCGTTCTGCATTTCCAGTTCAATCTGGTGCACATGCAGTTCGTGCAAAAGCGTTTCGCTTGCACCGGGCGCTGCATCGTTTGGTGTTGTCTGGGCCAACTTGGCTTCGGCTTCCATTCGCAGCATTTGTTGCAGGTCAGGCTTTTTGCTCATATCTCCCCCTGGGCAATGTGGAATTTTGGCGCAGCGGCATTGCCGTTTCTGCTACAAGATTTTTCCTATGGCCAGCAGTATCATTTGGGTATTACCGCCGCTGTCCACAATCCGACGGGCATTGAGTACCATCTTGTGATGGCCTATGGTGGGAAAATCATGCTCTACGATAAAGTCATTAAATTTCTGGTTCTGCGGCAGAATTTTTTCCAGCAGTTCGCGCAAATCCGGGATGTCCCACTGCCGGTTACCCAGCTCAAAAATCGGACGGCCTATTGTATCTTCCGGACTGACCTGGAATTCGCGGTAAAACGAGCGGCTGGCAGACACAACATTCAATTCAGCATTTAATACCAGCAGCGGTTCACGCACGGTATCCACAATGCCCTGGGTCTGGATGCTCGCCAGATTCCTTGCATTGTCTAGCGACATGCGCAGGCTGATGTCGGTAAAGGTCATGACCACGCCATCGATCATATTTTCCAGCGTGCGATAAGGCTGGATACGCGCCAGGTACCAGGCCTCATTCAGGGTCTGCACTTCGCGTTCGCGCGGCACCAGGCTATCCAGCACGGCCTGTGCGTCAGCCAGCAGATCATCGTTGCGGATATTGGGTTTGATGTCATTCAATGGCCGACCTATATCCGATGCGACCAAACGGTATGCACTGACTGCTTCTTTGGTGAAGCGCCTGATGTTGAGGCGGGTATCCAGAAAGATAGTGCCGACGTTGACATTGTCCAGCAGGTTTTTCATGTCATTCTGCATCCCGGCCAGTTGCTGGATTTTCGCTTCCAGCTCGGTATTGACGGTAATCAGCTCTTCATTGACTGACTGCAGTTCTTCCTTGGAGGTTTCCAGCTCTTCATTGGTCGATTGCAATTCCTCGTTGGTGGATTGCATCTCTTCATTGGTGGATTTCAGCTCTTCATTGGATGCCTGCTGTTCTTCGATAGTGGCATGCAGGTTTTCCTTGACGTAAGTCAGGTTGCGTTCCAGTTCTGCTATCCTTGCTGCGGTCAGTGGGTCGCCCGTTTTTTTGCTGCGACCCGCTTTGGCCGGGGCGGCTTTTTCCGGCAGGACATCCTGAAAACTCACCAGCAGCAACCCCGGTCCCGCCTCCGGATCAGGCAGTGGTCGCACGCTGAAGCTTATTTTGTAGGGGTCACCTAGTATGATAATCACCAGTTCCTGGCCTATGGTAGACCTGCCCTCGCCCGCTGCCTGGATGGCTTGCTGTAATTCTTGTTGCAGCTCTTCGCGCGCCATGTCGATGACATTGAACGAAGGCTGGCCGGGCGCCGGGCGCAGGTATTTCCCGGTCTCGCCGTACACGAACAAAATAGTGCCATCCAGGTCAGTCACGACAGAGGCCGGCGCATACGACTTCAGCAGCAGCGGTTTTACCAGTTCAGAAAAATTGGGTTCCCGAATTTTTTTCTGCAATTCCACCGGCAGGTGATCTTTCTTTTCCGCTGACCAGGCCATCCTCGCGCTTGCCATCATGGTGCGGGTTGGAGCGGCGGAATGTACCGCGCGGTATATTTTCCACTTGCGGCTCAGCGGCACAAACAGGGCGGTATGGTTACCGGTGCTTTCCGATGGCGACAGGAACAGCACGCCGTTAGGCTTGAGCGCGTAATGAAAAGCCGGGATCAGGTTATTCTGCAGTTCCGGCCCGAGATAGATCATCAAATTGCGGCAGCACAGCAAGTCCAGTTTGGTAAAGGGCGGATCCTTGATCACATTCTGTATCGCAAACACCACCATCTCGCGCACTTGTTTCTTGACGCGGTAGCCTGTTTCTTCCTTGACAAAGAAGCGGCGCAGCCGCTCCGGTGTGATGTCCGCCGCGATGTTGGGCAAATAAATGCCGGCCCGCGCGGTGGCAATGGCGTCATCATCCAGGTCGGTGGCATAGAGCTGTATCTTGAATTCCTGTTTGGTTTCCTCCATCAGTTCCAGCAACAGTATCGCAATCGAGTAAGCTTCTTCGCCACTGGCGCAGCCCGCCACCCACACGCGAAAAACATACCCATCTGGCTTGTCCGCAAAAAGCCGCGGCAGGATATCTTGTTTCAATTCTTCAAACGCCCCGGGGTCGCGAAAAAAACTGGTGACATTAATCAGCAGCTCCTTGAACAGCACCTGCATTTCGGCCGGCTGTTCTTTCAGGAAGCGCGAATACACCTCGGTCTCCTGGATGTCATGCTGCGACATGCGGCGCTCAATGCGGCGCCCTATCGTACTTTTTTTATAGAGCGAAAAATCGTGGCCGGTGGCAGCGCGCAATTGCATCAAGATGCGGCTCATGTCCGGGGCAGGGCTGGTTTCGGCTGCAGTTACCCGCCGTTGCGGGCTGTCCAGATGGCGGATTGCATTGTCCAGCACCGGGCCCATTTTTTCCGGAGACAGGATATGCGTCGCAAAACCTGCCCCTATCGCGCTGTGCGGCATGCCGTCGTATTTTGCGCTGGCGGGCTCCTGCACCAGCGAAATTCCGCCGCTGCCTAATATCGCGCGCAGGCCCAGCGTGCCATCGGTGCCGGTGCCGGAAAGAATGATGCCTATGGCCGATTCGGCCTGGTCTTCAGCCAGCGAACGCAGGAAGGCGTCAATCGGCATACGCTGGCCGCGCGGCTGTTCCGGTACGCTCAATTGCAATTTGCTGTGGAAAATCGACATTTCCCGGTTGGGCGGGATGATATACACAGTATTGGGCTGCACATCTACCTGGTCTTGTGCCTCCACGACCGGCATCGTAGTGGAGCGCTGCAAGATTTCAGTCAGCATGCTGTCGTGGGTCGGGTCGAGGTGGGGCACCAGCACAAATGCCATGCCGCTACTGGGTGACACATGGCGGAAAAACTGCTCGAAAGCTTCCAGCCCTCCTGCAGAAGCACCTATACCCACGACCGGAAAACCCCCGTTGCGTTTTTCTTCCGCACTGGATTCCCGCGCTTCATTATTGGATTGGAGTTCCTTCGGCGGATGCAATTTCACGCTGGATAAGGGTGCTGTACTGGCAGGCAGGACAGATTTAGTCTTCTTGCTGGGGACTTTGTCTTTTTTGGTAACCAAGGCAGCTCCTTTATGGCATGTGCCTGCCAGCGCACAAGTATAGTACAAAGTGCCGGGGGGTGGGGGGTGAAGGCTGCTTCCTTATATTTCTCGTAGCGTGCGCTGTGCGCACGTCATTCCCACGCGCCACATCGTGCGCATGGCGCACGCTACGGGTAATGACAGCAGCGATTAATGCGAATCCTGCCAAAAATATTCAGGCAAAGTATTCGGCGCAGCTGACATGCGTGGCAACAAATCATCGGGCAAGGAAGCTTGCAATGATGTCGTGGCCGCAGCGCTGGGTAAAGGTCCGTTTAGGGGAGACGGGGGCAGGTTGAGATCGGCCTTGGCGGGGCGATCCGATATCCGATAGGCATTCTTGCCAGCGTGCTTGGCCGAATACAACGCCCGGTCTGCGTTTTTCATCAGCGTTTCTTCTTCCTCGCCGTGGGCCGGATAGATGGCCACTCCTACACTGGTAGTCAGATGTACCGTCTGGCCATCGATGGTGTAAGGTTGTCCAATTGCATCTATCATTTTTAACGCTACCCTGGCCGCATCCTCGGTGCCGGTGACATGCCACAGCGCGATCACAAATTCATCCCCGCCCAGGCGCGCTACAGTATCTTCTTCACGCACGGTGGCGACCAGCCGTCCGGACACGGTTTTCAGCAACGTGTCGCCACCGGCATGGCCCAAGGTATCGTTGACCTGCTTGAATCCATCCAGGTCGAGATACATTACCGCCATCGCGCTTTTGTTGCGGCGCGCATGGACTATCGCCACCGACATGCGGTCAGCCAGCAGCCGCCGGTTGGCCAGCCCGGTCAGCGCATCTTTCAGCGCCCACGACTCCAGCACCTTGCCGTGCTCGCGTGCCTCCTGGTGAGACAGGCGCACTTCCAGCATATTGTGCACGCGCATCGTTACCTCAGCCAGGTCAAACGGCTTGCTGATGAAATCTTTTGCGCCGCTTTGCAGCGCGCGCAATTTGTGCGCCGGTTCGGCGGTGATGGCCAACACCGGCATATAGCCTTCGGTTTCAATTTCCTTCAATTTTCCCATCACCTGAAAACCATCCATGCCAGGCATTTGCAGGTCGAGCAGAATCAGGTCATAGTGATTACGGCGGTACAGTTCACCTACCTGGCTGGGATCGTTGGTGGCGGTCAGCGCTGTATAACCGGCACCGGCCAGCACCTGAGTCAGCAGCTCGGTATTGGTTTGCTGATCATCGACAATCAGGATGCGGGCATTCAGGATGTCTTGTTCACTTATCATGGAATGGAATTCTGCCTCTCTGTTATTGCATCGTTACAACTCTAGCGGCAGCTTGACATGGACCAACTCCCGCTCCGAAAATTTCAGCGCATCATCCAGTACCTCCATGAATTCCTTGATCTTGATAGGCTTGGTCAGATACCCTAAAAATCCCGCTTCCAGGCCCCGGGTAATATCGCTGGCCATCGCATTGGCGCTAATCGCCAGCACCGGGATATGGGCTGTTAACGGATCCGCGCGCAAAATTTTCAGCGCTTCATAACCGTTGATGCCGGGCAGGTTAATGTCCATCAAAATGACTGCCGGTTGATGCATGCGCGCCAGCGCTATGCCATAAGTGCCATCTAACGCAGTCAGCAAACGCATATCGGAACGGCGCGCAATGAGCTGCTCTACCAGGTTAAGATTGGCCTTGTTGTCTTCGACATACAACAGCGTGCGCAGCGGCGCATCCGGGTTAACCGGCATCACCGGCGCTAACGGCACATCCTCCTCATCAATCAGCATAACTTCCTCCCCCCGCTGCAATTCTATCCAGAATACGCTGCCTACCCCCACCGTGCTTTCTACGCCAATTTGGCCGCCCATTAATTCAACCAGGCGCTTGCTCACCACCAGACCTATGCCGGTGCCTTCCTCAATCCCGGCTTCTTGCCCGAGGCGGTTAAACGGCTGAAAAAGCTGTCCCAGTTTTTCTGCCGACAAGCCTTCGCCAGTATCGCGCACCGAAATGCGTATGCGTTGCGGGTTGCTGATGTCGCACGTGACTTCAGCCGTGCCCCCGGTGCGGTTATATTTAATCGCGTTGGACAGCAAGTTGACGAATACCTGTTTTACCCGGGTGCGGTCGGCGTTAACAAAGTAAGGGATGTCGAATGCAGGCAATATCAGCCGTATGCCCCTTTTCTGGGCCTGCGGTTCAATCATGGATTGGCATTCCAGCATCACTTCGCCCAGCAATACCGGCTCCAGCGAAATGGACAGCTTGCCGGATTCGATCAATGCCAGATCCAGTATCTCGTTAATCAGCTCCAGCAAATACCACCCGGCCTGCAGTATCTGGTCTATGCTGGCTTTCTGCGCCGAGGTTGGCAATGGCGTGCCATGCTCCATCAACTGGCCAAAACCGAGTATCGCATTCAGCGGCGTGCGCAATTCATGGCTCATGTTGGACAGGAAATTTGATTTGGCCAGGTTGGCTTTCTCAGCCGCGAATTTTGCACTCTCCAGTTCGACATTTTTTTCCTGCAACGCGTGTTCAAAACGTTTGCGCTCGGTCACATCGCGCGCCGCGGCAAATACGCCCTGCAGCTTGCGGTCGCGGTCGTAAAAGGTGGTCGCGTTATAGGACACGACGGTTTCCTTGCCGTCCCTGGCGCTGGCAGTAAGTTCATAGTCAGTCACCTTCTTTTCGCTTAGAACCCGTTTGATGCCTGCCTCTGCGCGCTCCTGATCGGTGAAATAATTCTTGAATGGGGCACCTATCAACTCATCCCGCGTGCATCCGGTGAGCGCCTCCATTTGCTTATTGACGTCGGTAATGATGCCGGACGGATCGGTCGTCATCAGTGCGTCAATGTTGGATTCAATCAACGAGCGCGTGTAGAACTGCTGGTCGCGCAGGCGCTGATCCAGCTTTTTTTGTTCCTCTTCCACCTGTTTGCGCGCGGTGTTATCGGTGCCGATCAACAGATAGCCGATGATCGCGTTTTGCGCATCACGCAGCGCCGTAACCGACACCACCGCTGGAAAGCGGCTGCCGTCCTTGCGGATGTAGGTTAATTCGTAAATGTCCTCAATGCCGCGCGAGGCCTTGAACACCAATGCCTCAAAGCCGGGCGTGATAGGCGTGCCAAGTTCGGTGCTTAGCGCCTTGGCGCGGGCGATCACTTCCTCCGGATCAGAAATGTCGGCCGGCGTAATCTTGTTCATTACATCGGTGGCGGCATACCCCAACATGCGTTCGGCACCCACATTAAATATCTGAATGACGCCCTTGGCGTCCGTGGCAATACTGGAGAAATTCTCGCTGTTGAAAATCGCGCTTTGCAATGCTCCCACCTTGACCAATGCCTCTTCGGCTCGCTTGCGCGCAGTGTTATCAGTACCAATCAACAGATAGCCGATAATCGCGTTTTGTTCATCGCGCAACGCAGTGACTGATACCACCGCCGGAAAACGGCTGCCATCCTTGCGGATATAGGTCAATTCATAAATATCTTCAATACCGCGCGAAGCCTTGAACACCAAGGCTTCAAAACCTGGCTGGATAGGGGTGGCCAGCTCCTGGCTCAATGTCCTGGCGCGCGCCACCAGCTCCAGCGGGTCGGAAATATCAGCCGGGGTAATTTTGTTCATCACGTCGGCAGCGGCATAGCCCAACATGCGCTCAGCACCGACATTGAATATCTGAATGACCCCATTCTCATCAGTCGCGATACTGGAAAAATTCGCGCTATTCAATATCGCGTTCTGCAACGCCCCGGTTTTAAGCAGAGCTTCCTGGCGCCTTACTTCGATCATGCCTATCGCCGCGCTAGGGGCGACGTGGTTGGCAACAGCAGGTGCGCGGACTTTCTTGGGCATGGCTTTACCTTTTTGAAGTGTATATTTATGGGCAATCGCGCAGGTACAGCGATCTCACTTACTTATACACTCATTCAGCGCAATAAAATGCAAATGCTTTCTTGGGACAGGCAATCGTGAACAACCCCACTCCATAATAGGGGTTTAGCACTAACGTCTCTGTACGCTATCGTACAAAGAAAGAAATGTGTACGTTGGGGTAAGGACTACGCGTAACGTGCGCTAAGCACAGGTTTTTTTAAAACTCGGCTCGTGCGCATAGCGCACGCTACACACCTCGTTATCCGTAGCACGTTTTATTAAAATTCGGCATCGTGCGCATAGCGCACGCTACATTTTTCGTTGTGTAGCGTGCGCTGTGCGCACGTCACCCAGTACCCGTTACGCAGACCGTGATCGTTTTTTCTTTAATACGGCACTGTATTCCTGCACGGTCTGCTCCAGCACCTGGTTTTGCTTATGCAGGTTTTTGTATAGCAGGCGCACTTCCAGCAGGTTGTGTACCCGGGTACGCACTTCCACCAGATTAAACGGTTTGGTTATAAAATCGCGGGCACCGGCGGCCAATGCGCGCAATTTATGGTCGGGCTGGGCGGTGATTACCAGGATGGGGAGATAGCCATCCGGCTCAACCTGCTGCAACCGTTCCATGACCTGGAACCCATCAATGCCGGGCATCTGCAAGTCCAGCAGGATCAAGTCATAGTGGTTGTTCTGGTGCAACGCTACCACCTCAGTCGGCTGTGATGTAGCGTCAATGGAGGTATAGCCACCATCAAGCAATATTTCCTTGAGCAAGAAAACATTGGACGGCTGGTCGTCCACGATCAGCAATCGGGCATTCAAAATTTGTTGTTCGGTTATTTTCATTTAATGCGTTAACTCCACGTGCCACTTCTATTTAGTGTCTCTTTTCGCTCGGCCTTTTTCGCTGCCATCCAGCTGCGGCTGGCCGGTCAGCAGCCCGGTATAGTCGGTAACCGGCTGGCCCATCACAATCCCCTGGTCAGTGATGCTGAATAAGCAAATATCCTTGCTGTGGTCGCTGCCGCGTACTTTCACCACCGAGCACACCCGCTCCAGCTTACCGGCCATTTCCACATAGCGTTGCACGACAATGGCGTCGGCCAGAAAAGCGCTGCCATACGGGCTAAAGCGCAAATCGGTATAGCGGTCTTCCAGTTCGGCTATCATCACGATGGTAATGCCCATGTCGGTCAGTTGCGCAATCATCCGGTACAGCGAGCCGCGAAAATCTTCGCTGAATTCCGGCGCCAGCGCCAGCTCAAACCCGGACAAGGAATCAATGACCATGCGCTTGGCCTTGGTTTTCCTGACCATGGCGATCAAATCACTCAAGGTTTCATCAATCGACAAATCCAGCGTGCGCGTGTTGACCACGGTAACCTGTTCTGCCTTGACCAATTCCGCCAGCTTTATGTTCAATAATTGGCTGGGGCTTTTTTCAAACGCCGCAATCACACCGGTTTCGCCACGGCGCACCCCTTCCGCCAGGAACTCGGTGGACAATATGGTCTTGCCGGAACCGGATGGCCCCACCACCAGCAGCGCATATCCCATAGGCAAGCCGCCGCCCAGCATTTGGTCGAGGCCGCTGATGCCCATGGATATCCGCCCTTGGGCGCGGGAAATTTTACTTTCCGAATCGAATGTTTCATCCTGTTTCTGGATCGCGCGTGGGAACACCCTGATGCCCTCATCACTCATCCGGAACGTATGCAAACCCGGTGCCTGGCTTTGACCGCGCATCTTGACCACCTGCATTTTGCGCACCATGGAATTGCGGTGCAGATTTTGCGTCAGCCACAGTATGCCGTCAGCCACGGTAAAAATCGGGCTGGACTCCGCTTCGGGTGAGAGGTATTCGCCTATCAAAAATGAGGTGGCCTGCCAGCCGGTCATTTGCATGCCCAGTTGCTGCACAAAGCGCTGCAAGCCGGACACTCCAGCTTCCTTGGCGCGCCCGGCTTGCACCACCGAGCGGAACGAATCGACAAATACCAGGCTGGGCGCATAGTCGCGTACCTCCTGACCTATGCGCGCAAACACAACATCAAAATCTCCTTCCATCAGGTCCTTGGACAGGTTGACAAAGCGGATCGATTCATTGACTTTAGTGATATCAAAAAATGAAAACTGCTGTTGGTAGCGCAGCATTTTCAGCGGAGGCTCGCCCATCACAGTAAAGAACAACGCGCGTTTATCCGGCTTGGCCTGGGCAAACATGATTTGGTGGGCCAGTGTGGTTTTGCCGCTGCCCGGTGTTCCGGCGATCAGGTTGAACGAGAATTCCGGCAGACCGCCGCCCAACAGGTTATCCAGCCCCGGCACGCCGGTGTTGAGACGACGTATATTTACCTTGCTATCCATTTTTTTGTCCCTTAACTTGCTTGTCAACAACATGGCCCCAGGCTGAATGTAAAGTGTTTATGGACATTTCCTCGCCGATTAATGCAGCTATGATGTCGGTAAAGGTAATCAGCAACAGGCTGTTGGCGGCGTTGGCAGCGGCCGCAGATTGTCCGTCAAGGCTGGACCTTAACTCGGCAAACCTGTGGCTTATCTGCATTGGCTGTGCACTAAGCTCAAGCCACGGGAAAATGGCCTTGGCCAGCACCACACTTCTGTCATACAGCGTAACAAACCCGTCTTCACCTATCAGCGAAATAAGCTGAGTAGCCAGCTGCTCCCATAACAGGATGGCACCGCCTCCGCCTTTGGCCATGTGATGGGCCAACAGGCTTTTAATGATCTGGTGCCGCAGTAAATTTCTGGTATCCATAGTCATGGGCTACAGTGGGTCAAAGCTTGCCTGGGGAAGGCGGTAGGGTTTTCCAATTCCAATTTATGAATTCCACAATCCCGCCCCCTCGTTCCCATCCCCTCCGGGGGAGGGAACGAGGCTGAAGGAACACTGGACATTATTCTGCAACATTGAACCGTAAGTCATTTCAAGATTTCGTACCGGATTTCAATTCTTCAGGATTCATTGTTTCGGTGACATCCTTGCCCACTCCACGATAGCCAGTAAAGCGGCCGGAAGAGTCGAACATCGGCTCGCCGCTGACCATTAAATACCGCGGGGTACCGTCCGTATTGGTGCGGCGGTATACGAAATCCAGGAACGGACGGCGCGCGGCAATGTTCTCCTCGAGCGCTTCGCGCTCGGCCTCATTCCACTGTCCACCCTTGGTATCGCGCGTCTTGCCCAGCAGGTCGTCCTGCTTGATGCCCAGCATTTCATGCACCGGGCCGAAAATCTTGGTGAAGTTTCCCTGTGCGTCCTGCTCCCAATACCAGTCGGATGAAAGTTCGGTCAGGCGGCGGAAACGGGCTTCGCTTTCGCGCAATTCAGCCGTGCGTTCCTGTACCGTTTGCTCCAGTACCTTGTTGTGGTTCTCCAGGTTTTTGTACAGCAGCCGCACTTCCAGCAGGTTGTGGATGCGTGTCTGCACTTCGATCAAATCGAACGGCTTGGCGATAAAATCGCGGGCGCCCGCTGCCAGCGCGCGCAATTTATGGTCGGGCTGGGCGGTAATCACCAGGATGGGCAAGTAACCATCCGGCTCGATGTCGTGCAGGCCCTCCATCACCTGGAAGCCATCCATGCCGGGCATTTGCAAATCCAGCAGGATCAGGTCATAGCGGTTTTTTTGGTGCAGGGCGCGCACTTCATAGGGATCAGTGGTGGAAGCCAGCGAAATATATCCGGCATCACGCAGCAGCTCTCCCAATACCAGCACATTGGATTCCTGATCATCTACAATCAGGATACGGGCATGCAAAATTTCCTGTTCACTAATTCTCATAATTTTCCCATTTCATTTACGTTAACCAGTTCTTTCTCCGCTGCAGAATATTTCAGGGCTTCGCCCAGCGCATTCATAAAATCATTAACCTTGATCGGTTCCGTCAGGTAACGGAAAAAACCATCCGCCAGGCCTTTTTCAATATCACCCGGCATGGCATTGGCGCTGACCGCCAGCACCGGGATGTGGGCCGTGGCGGGCTCATGGCGCAGCATAGCCAGCGCTTCTATGCCGCTGATGCCGGGCAGATCGATGTCCATCAGGATCACATCCGGCAAATGCGCGCGCGCCAGTGCGACGCCCAGCGCCCCATCGCTGGCGCTTAACAAGCGCAGCTTGGGATGATGCTGCAGAATATGTTCCACCAGCAGCAAGTTGGCCGGATTATCCTCGACGTAAAGCAGCGTGCTGCCGCCCTCTTCCACAAAATGCTGTTGCGGGGGCAGGGCCTGCTCATCAGGCAGTTGGGCGGAAACGTCCCATATCAGCTCGACCCAGAATTCACTGCCCACCCCGACCGTACTGTTGACCCCTATCGTGCCGCCCATCAATTCCACCAGCTGCTTGGCCACCACCAGGCCAATGCCGGTGCCTTCCGTCGTGCCAGTCTGCTGCCCGAGCCGGTTAAATGGCTGGAACAGCTGCGCTAACTTTTCCGGAGCCAGGCCTGACCCGCTATCGGTGATGCTGATGCGTATGCGTTCGCCGTGCGTGCTGCACCTTACTTGTATCGTGCCATGCTTGCGGTTGTATTTGACCGCATTGGATAGCAGGTTAAGCAAAACCTGCTTGAGCCGCATACGGTCGGCAAAGACAAGCCAGGTGGGGTCGCACGGGATAAAGTCCAGATGAACGTCGCGTTTTTGCGCGTCCGTTTCGATCAATGTCTGGCATTCGTGCAAAATTTCCTGCAGCGGCACCATTTCCTGCGACAGCGACAGCTTGCCCGATTCAATAACCGCCAGGTCGAGAATTTCGTTAATTAACGACAGTAAGTACCATCCCGCCTTGATGATCTGCTGCAGCCTTATGGCCTGACCATCGGTAGGTGGCGGGCTGCCGGATTCCAGCAATTGCGCAAAGCCCAGAATGGCATTCAGCGGGGTGCGCAGTTCATGGCTCATTTTTGACAGGAAATCCGATTTTGCCAGGTTGGCTTTTTCGGCTGCCGCCTTGGCGATTTCCAGCTCGGTGTTCTTGTACTGCAACACCCGGTCCAGGCGACGCCGTTCAGTAATGTCGCGGGCGGCGTTGAATAGTGCATCGATGTTGGATTCGATCAGCGACTGGTTGTAGGCCTGCTGGTCAGTCAGACGCTTGTCCAGCTGTTCGCGCTCCGCTTCCACCTGCTTGAGCAGCGTGATATCGCGCAATACGCCAATAAAATAACGTTGGCCGCTCTGCCACATCTCGCTGACTTCGATATCCATCGGGAAAACGCTGCCATCCTTGCGCTGGCCCATCACCTCGTGCCGCTGCTGTCCTTGCCCTACACCTGGTGTGCGGATGGCGGCCAGGGTCTGGTAACTTTCCAGCATGGCTGGACCGAAATCGTGGCCCAGTTCGGGTATCAGCATCCTGATACTTTGCCCGGTCATTTCGGCAGCGGCATATCCAAACATATTTTCCGCAGCGAAGTTCACTGTTTCCACTATGCCACTTTGCGCGTGCAGCGTAATGATGCCATCCGCCACGGTATTGAGTATGGTCTGCACCAGCGCGGTACTGTCCTGCAATGCCTGCAGAGCGGTATATTCTTCCCGGACATTGCGGAATACCAGGACTGCACCTGTCACCCGGCCATCGCGCGCGCAGATCGGTGCGCAACTGTCCGAGATCAAATGTTCGCTGCCATTGCGCGCAATCAGCAAGGCGGGGTCGGACATGCTGAAAGGCGTGCCATTTTTCAGGGTCTCCATGAGCGGCAGGATCAGCGAGGCTTGCCGCGTGTTCTGGTCGATGATATTAAAAATTTCCGCCACCGGATGGCCGACCGCTTCCGCCTGGGTCCAGCCGGTCAGTTGTTGCGCCAGCGGATTCAACAGGGTTATCCGGCCTTCCCCATCCGTGGTCATGACTGCGTCGCCGATAGAATTGAGCGTGACCGCCAGATTTTCCTCACTGATTTGCAAGGCAGCGTGCGACTGTTGCAGCTGCTTGCTGGATTGTTCCTGAATCTCCAGCAGCTGTTGTTTTTCAGCTTCAATTTTCTTGCGCGCGGTATTGTCGGTGCCAATCAACAGGTAGCCTATGATGGTTTTTGCCGCGTCATAGAGCGCCGTGACGGATACCAGCGCCGGGAAACGGCTGCCGTCCTTGCGGATATAGGTTAACTCATAGATGTCTTCGATACCGCGCGAAGCCTTGAATACCAATGCTTCAAAGCCGGGCTTGATGGCGGTAGCCAGCTCCAGGCTCAATGCCTGGGCGCGGGCAATCAGCTCTTGCGCGTCGGATATGTCGGCCGGGGTAATCTTGTTTACCACGTCGCCCGCCGCATAACCCAGCATGTGTTCAGCGCCGACATTGAAAATCTGGATGACACCATTCTCGTCGGTGGCGATGCTGGAAAAATTGGCGCTATTGAGTATCGCGTCCTGCAATACCCCGGCCTTAAGCAGGTCTTCCTGACGCCTGCGCTCAGTGAGGCCTGCGGCCTCGCTGGCAGCATCGGGGATAACAGGATAGCGACTCTTTTTTGACATGGCTCCTCTGTACTGCCTAAATTTACAACTACCGAAAACCCACTCCCTGCTTGGCGGTAAAACTTTTAACTGCTTCCGGATTGCGCAGCAAACGGTGAAATTCCTTTTTAACCACGTTGTAGCATTCACACGTCCGCTTTTCCAGGCCTGTCCTGTCCAGCACGGTTATGTGCCCGCGTCGATAACTGATCAAGCCCGCGCGCTGCAAATTACCGGCAATTTCGGTAATGCCTTCACGCCGCACGCCCAGCATGCCGGCAATCAATTCCTGGGTCATGGTCAATTCATTGGAGGGCAAGCGGTCCAGCGTGGACAGCAGCCAGCGGCACAGTTGCTGTTCCACTGAATGGTGGCGGTTGCACACTGCGGTTTGCGACATATGGGTAATTAACGCCTGGGTATAGCGCAACATCAAGCGCATCATCGGACCGGCACGGTTAAATTCTTCCATCATCACGCGTGCTTTCAGCCGGTATCCGTAACCCGCAGTCTGTACGGTTGCCTGGCTGGGGGTGGTATTGCCTCCCATGAATATCGAAATGCCCAGCACCCCTTCATTTCCCACACCGGCAATTTCGGCCGATGCGCCATTTTCCATCACGTAATGTAATGAGACGATAGAGGTAATAGGGAAATAGACATGGTGCAAGATGCCCCCGGACTCGTACAGGACCTCCCCCAAAGGCATCGCAACCAGTTCCAGGTCGGGAGAAATACGGTCGAATATCTCTGCAGGCAGCGCAGCAAGAAGATGGTTTTGTTGCGGACTGTGACTGGGTTTAACCAGCTTTACTGTTTCTGCAACCATTTTAGATATCTGGGGCGTACTACCAAAATAGGGTTAAGGTTAAAAAACAGCCGCTCCAGAATAACGAGCTTGTATCGGCCAGGTCAGATAAGGTACATTTTTTGGGAAGTATGTACGTTAGCGCATATATAGTATGTGCGCTAACGTACATATTTAACACATCTATGCTACAGAATGCCAGTATTGTGGATGTTCCAAGAAACTGGCAGGAAACGATGGAATCGGGGACAAAAACTCAAAAAAACCGATTTTTTTAAAATTATGTGTGTTAGCGCACAGAAGGAAATTCCTGTTACGGAGATGATGCATCCGGGTGTTCAATTCTCCCCCCCTTGAATGGACACCTGAGGCACCCGGCTCGGTATGGCAACCCCGTACCGAGCTTTTTTTATGGCAGTTGTATCACGATGATCGAATTGCGTCACGCTGTAGCGTGCGCTGTGCACACGTTAATCAATTTGGATCGTGCTGTAGCGTGCGCTGTGCGCACGTTAATCAAATTGGGTCGTGCGCATAGCGCACGCTACGGGGAAGAACGGTGAATTACG
The DNA here is from genome assembly GCA_031400735.1 of Gallionellaceae bacterium. Lineage (GTDB taxonomy): Bacteria > Pseudomonadota > Gammaproteobacteria > Burkholderiales > Gallionellaceae > Nitrotoga. The sequence continues at coordinate 3,696 of JANNQM010000094.1, read as the reverse complement.
TTGAATGGGGAAATCACACAACCATGACTAGGCGCGCGCTACCTCGTGCATATCCTTGACAATCTGATAGCACTGGCACGCGGCTTGTTCCAGCCCCTGGGGATCGAGGATTTGAATTTGGCCGCGGTTGTAGCTGATCAGGTTGCGCTGGCGCAAATCGCACGCTGCCTTGGTCACGCCGACCCGGCGCACTCCCAGCATATTGGCCAGCAACTCTTGCGTCAGATGGATCTGGTTTGACCGCACCCGGTCACGCGTCATCAGTAACCAGCGCGCCAGACGCGCTTCTACCCGGTGAAAGCGGTTGCATGCTGCTGTCTGGGTCATTTGAACCATCAGTTCATAGGTGTAGCGGTATACTTCGCGTTGCAACAGCGCATTCAGTTGCAATTCGTTGCTGAAATGCGCAGCGGTCATGCGCAGCGCCATGCCTGTTCCCTGGATCAGCGCGCGCACCGGGGAATCACTGACTCCCAGCGCAAGCGGAATGCCCAACATGCCTTCACGCCCCACCAAGCCGACTTCCAGCGCCTGGTGCCCTTCGGCCAGCGTCAACAAGGACACCAGCGAATCGGTAGGAAAATACACATGCTGTATCGGTTCGCCGGGGCCATAAATGACTTCGCCAAAGGTCAATTTGACTGGCTCCAGAAAAGCTTCCAGCAGCTCAAAATCCTTACGCGGCAAGGCAGCGAGTAAGCTATTTTCAGCGGGAGCAGGGGCAACATGAGTTTTGGAGACGGGCGCTCGTACAGTCGGCGCTCGATAATCAACTAGCATTGGACCATCCTGATTTTAATTCGCAGCCGATCAAGCTATTGTTGCAGATAAGAATGTTGACCCTACCCAGACAATTACAGAACACCGCGCGATGGAGGCACAGTACCGCAAGTGCTTACTACTGTATGTACGCCGACGCACATTAATAGGGCATTTTTATAAAGAGGCTTGTGGACATCATGAAGCACTGTTAAGTACCCCTTTTAGCCAGTTTGGAAAAATACAAAAATCGCGTATATTGTCCGGTCGATCTTAATTTTATATCAGCTGTATGGAACACATAAAAATTCGCGGGGCGCGCACCCACAATTTGAAGAACATCAATCTCGATTTGCCACGCAATCAATTAGTCGTTATCACCGGCCTGTCCGGCTCCGGCAAGTCCTCTCTGGCATTTGACACGCTGTATGCCGAAGGGCAGCGGCGCTATGTGGAATCACTGTCGGCTTATGCGCGGCAATTTTTGCAGTTGATGGAGAAGCCGGACGTGGATTTGATCGAGGGCCTGTCACCGGCCATCGCGATCGAGCAAAAAGCCACCTCGCATAATCCTCGTTCTACGGTCGGCACGGTCACCGAAATTCACGATTATTTGCGCTTGCTGTTTGCCCGCGCCGGTGATCCCTATTGCCCGCAACATGGCCTGGTATTGCAGGCGCAAAGCGTTGGGCAAATGGTCGATCATGTGCAGCAACTGCCAGAAGGCACGCGCATCATGATTCTTTCGCCACTGGTGGTGGAACGCAAAGGTGAACAACTCGAAGTGTTCGATGATTTGCGCGCGCAAGGTTTTGTCAGGGTGCGGGTCAACGGCAAGGTGTATGACATGGACCAGTTGCCGACGCTGCACAAAAATAAAAAGCATACGGTAGAGATCGTAGTGGACCGGCTGAAAGTCAGCGGCGAAGCGAAACAGCGCCTGGCCGAATCTTTTGAAACCGCATTGCGCCACGCCGACGGGCGTGCAATAGCGGTAGAAATGGATAGCGGAGCAGAACATATGTTCTCGGCCAAATTCGCCTGCCCGATCTGCAATTATTCGCTGGCTGAACTGGAGCCGCGCCTGTTTTCATTCAACAACCCTATGGGTGCCTGTCCTAAATGCGACGGACTGGGCAGCATCAGTTTCTTTGATCCCAAACGCATTGTCGCCTTTCCCCAATTGTCGCTGAACTCGGGTGCGATCAAGGGCTGGGACCGGCGCAACCAATTTTATTATCAGATGCTGGACAGCCTGTCCAAGCATTACGATTTCGAACTGGAGCAGCCCTTCAACACACTGCCGGAAAAAATCCAGCAAGTCATCCTGCATGGCAGCGGCAAGGAGAAAATTTCGTTCCGCTACCTCAACGAGCGCGGCAATGCCACCCGGCGTGAGCATCCTTTTGAGGGCATCGTTAATAACCTGGAGCGGCGCTATAAGGAAACCGAATCGCCCACGGTACGCGAAGAGCTGGCAAAATACCTGAATACCTGCCCGTGCCCGGAATGCAACGGTACGCGCTTGCGCCTGGAAGCGCGGCATGTGCGTGTTGCCGGCCAGGCCATTTTCGAACTCAGTGCGTTGCCGTTGAAACAGGCGCTGACTTTCTTCCAGACCGTGCAACTGGCGGGCAGCAAGCAAGCGATCGCGGAAAGAATTGTGCTGGAAATTGCCAGCCGCTTGAACTTCCTTAACAACGTCGGCCTGGAATATTTGTCGCTGGATCGTTCAGCGGAAACCTTGTCTGGCGGCGAGTCGCAGCGTATCCGGTTGGCTTCGCAGATTGGATCAGGCTTGACCGGAGTCATGTATGTGCTGGATGAACCGTCTATTGGCCTGCATCAGCGCGACAACGACCGCTTGCTGGGTACGTTGAAACGGTTGCGCGATATGGGCAATAGCGTGATCGTGGTGGAGCATGATGCGGATGCGATCCTGACTGCCGACCACGTAGTGGACATGGGCCCCGGTGCCGGGGAGCACGGCGGCATGGTTATTGCGCAAGGTACGCCGCAGGAAGTATGCAACAACCCGCACTCGCTGACCGGAGATTATCTGTCCGGACGGCGCAGCATCGCCACACCAAAAAAATATTCCACACCCGACCCGGAGCGCATGTTGCAAATCAAGGGCGCTTCCGGCAATAACCTGAAGCAGGTCACGCTGGATTTACCAGTCGGCTTGCTGGTGTGTGTGACCGGTGTTTCCGGCTCGGGTAAATCGACGCTGATAAACGACACGCTGTACAACGCCGTGGCACGACATTTATATGGCAGCAACGCCGAGCCTGCGCCTTACGCAGAGATCAACGGCCTGGAATTTTTCGACAAGGTGATCAATGTCGATCAATCTCCGATTGGGCGCACCCCCCGTTCCAACCCGGCGACTTATACGGGTTTGTTTACCCCGATCCGTGAGCTGTTTGCCGGTGTGCCGCAATCGCGCGAGCGCGGTTATGGCCCGGGCCGCTTCTCGTTTAACGTCAAGGGTGGGCGCTGTGAAGCGTGCCAGGGAGATGGCGTGCTGCGGGTCGAGATGCATTTTCTGCCTGACCTGTACGTGCCATGCGATGTCTGCCACAGCATGCGCTACAACCGCGAAACGCTGGAGATCATGTACAAAGGCAAGAACGTTAACCACATCCTGAACATGACAGTAGAGCAGGCGCACGAATTTTTCAAGCCGGTGCCGATTATTGCGCGCAAGCTGCAAACTTTACTGGATGTAGGCTTGGGCTACATCACGCTGGGACAAAGCGCGACCACGCTGTCCGGCGGTGAAGCGCAACGCGTCAAGCTGTCGCTGGAATTATCCAAGCGTGATACCGGACGCACTTTATATATTCTGGATGAGCCCACCACCGGCCTGCATTTCCACGATATTGCGCTGCTGCTGAAAGTGATCCATAAACTGCGCGACCAGGGCAATACGGT
>JANNQM010000093.1:0-10874 GCA_031400735.1 Gallionellaceae bacterium | reverse complement strand
AGATGAACCGAGATGGTTGGGATCGTAGATTTTCACGAAACTCGGTTGTTCCAGGTTGTCGGCGTAGACGATGCCGCAGTAGCTTTCATGGTGGTCGCGGTGCAGCAGCGCGTCGATTTCCTTGATGAAGCTATTCACTTGCGCGGCGCCGGAAGAGGATTGCGGTAGCGCCTCGCCGACGGCGTACAAATACCAGCCGCTGCCGTGATCGATTTTATTCCAGAAATCGGCAAGCTGTTGCCATGACATCAGGCTGTACAGCATGCCGTTGAGCTGGCGTTGGAAATCGCTGTTGGCGGAAGAGGGCATGGCTCTGCGTCCGGGCTACTTGGCGACCTGTTTTTCTCTTAGTTCGTCCAGGGTCTTGCAGTCTATGCACAAGGTAGCGGTGGGGCGCGCTTCCAGGCGCTTCAGCCCGATTTCGACGCCGCAGCTTTCGCAGTAGCCATATTCCTCGGCCTCGATCTTGGCAATGGTTTCGTCGATTTTCTTGATCAGCTTGCGTTCGCGGTCACGGTTGCGCAGTTCGAGCGTCATGTCGGATTCCTGGCTGGCGCGGTCATTGGGGTCGGCAAATACTGTGGCTTCATCCTGCATCGTATGTACTGTGCGGTCGATGTCTTCGCCCAAGCCCAGTTTGATATTGTTCAGAATAATGCGGAAATGATCCAGTTGCTTGGGGTTCATGTAAGTCTCCCCTTTTTTGGGGCTGTAAGGCAGCATGGGCTTTTTAGGGGGGGCCAGCTTCTTTTTGGGGGACTGCTTGGTTTGTACCGACATTCAAATATCTCCGGAAACAGGCAAAAGTTAGGTGCTAACAAAAATTAAAAACGCGCTTTAATACCAGAAATAAACACCCATCGCAACTAAATTTATTGCTGCTGTTGCAACAGGTTCATTCTTAAGGATATGGCTGTTACAGGATAGAAACTCCCTGCTGGCGCAGCATGCTCACCAGCAAAATCAGGGGCAGGCCGATCAGGGCATTCGGGTCATCCCCTTCGATGCGGGCTATCAGCGCGATGCCCAGGCCCTCTGACTTGGCGCTACCGGCACAGTGGTAGGGTTGTTCCAGGCGCAGGTAAGATTCAATCTCGCGGTCATTCAGCGGGCGAAACTGCACGTGGTTTTCCGCGATGGCGGTTTGCATTTCGCCGTTTCGCGCGTTCAGCAGGCTCAATGCGGTATAAAAGGTCACGCTGTTGCCGCTCATCGCGCGCAGCTGGCGGGTGGCGTTGTCATGGGTGAGTGGCTTGCCCAGGCGCTGCTCGCCCAGTAATGCCACTTGATCGGAGCCTATGATCAGCGCATCAGGATAATGCGCTGCCACCGCACGGGCTTTTTGCTGGGACAGGCGCGCTGCCGTTTGCGGCGCACTTTCCCCGGCCAGGGCGGTCTCGTCTATATCCGGCGCGGCGACTTGAAACGGGATTTTCAGGCGGGCCAATAGCTCGCGACGGTAAACGGAGGTGGAGGCTAGAACAAGCAGACTATCCAAGAATATTCCTTCAGCGGTCTTTTGACAGGGAGAGCAGAAATATATATCATGCGCGCCTTAGTTTGCACGGCAATTCCCGAAATATTTGCACGGAGCAACGTCTGAATGCCTGGTTTGCCCGACAATTTCCGGCGAGTTTATATAGATAGTCAGGATTTTGCCTATAACAGCAGGGAAACGCAGGGCAAAATTCCGGTGGCTGCCATGCCCAGGCTGCAGGATATGCTGGCAGCCCCGGCAGGGGAATTAAGTTATGTAGTGCGTGGCATGCATAGCAAGGCCGGCAAGCCGATGCTGGAAGTAGTGCTGGAGGGGCTCTGCCAGCTGCGATGCCAGCGTTGCCTGCAAAGGCTGGATTATCCGGTGAAACTGGTGTCGCACCTGATTCTGGTGCCGCCCGAGCAACTGGACGACACCGCCGCCGATGATGAGGAAAATGACGCGATCCCGGCTGATACCCGGCTGGATGTGCTGGAGCTGCTGGAAGAGGAATTGCTGCTGAGCTTGCCGTTTGCGCCTAAACATGCGGCAGGGTTGTGCCAACCGGCACTGATGCAGGCAGTAGAAATAGATCAGGCAGCAAAGAACCCATTTGCGGTACTGGCTGAATTGAAAAATAAGTAGGTTTACTGGTAAGGAGTTAACATGGCTGTTCAACAGAATAAAAAATCCCCGTCGAAACGCGGCATGCACCGTGCGCACGATTATCTGACCCCTCCCGCATTGGCGGTTGAACCCGCTACCGGTGAGCCGCACCTGCGTCATCACATCAGCCCGAGCGGTTTCTATCGCGGCAAAAGAGTTGTCAAAACCAAAGGCGAATAAGCCCCCTTGTATTAGAGACATGCGTCACGCCCCCCACGGCAGGCGCATCTCCTTAAAAACTCTCCCCTTGTTCTTAAAATATAGCGTTACGAGGACTGCCTGGTGGATGTCACTATAGCCATAGATGCCATGGGCGGCGACCATGGAACGCGCGTAACTGTTCCCGCCGCACTGGAATACCTGCGCAAAAATCCCGACGACACCATTGTGCTGGTCGGGCTGGTGGATGCCATTGAGGCCGAGATACAGACCCTCAAAGTGGCCGCCAGTCCGCGCTTGCGTGTGCATGCGGCCAGTGAAGTGGTGGGCATGGATGAGTCGCCACAACTGGTATTGCGCAACAAAAAAGATTCTTCAATGCGTGTCGCAATCAACCTGGTCAAAAATGGCGAAGCAGCGGCCTGCGTCAGCGCCGGCAATACCGGGGCGCTAATGGCAACGGCGCGCTATGTGCTGAAAATGCTGCCAGGCATAGACCGCCCGGCCATTGCCTCCTTCCTGCCTACCGTCAAAGGCCAGGTGTGCATGCTGGACCTGGGCGCAAACGTGGATTGCAATGCCGAGCACCTGCTGCAATTTGCGCTGATGGGCAGCACGCTGGTCAGCGCTATCGAACATAAAGATAATCCGAGCATAGGCCTGCTCAACATCGGCAGCGAAGCCATCAAAGGCAATGAAATCGTGAAGCAGGCAGCGGAACTGTTGCAGTTAAGCGACCTGAATTTTTATGGCAACATTGAAGGCGACGACATTTTCAAGGGCGTCACTGACGTGGTCGTTTGCGACGGCTTCGTCGGCAATGTGGCGCTGAAAACAACCGAAGGCCTGGCGCAGATGCTGGGCGCTTTCCTGCGCGAAGAATTCAGCCGCAATGTGTTCACCAAACTGGCCGGGCTGATTGCGCTGCCGGTACTCAAGGCGTTCAAGCACCGTGTTGATCACCGTCGCTACAATGGCGCGAGCTTGCTCGGGCTGAAAGGTATTGTGCTGAAAAGCCATGGTTCGGCTGATGCGTTTGCCTTCTTGTGCGCGATTGAGCGTGCTGCCGAAGAAGCACGCGGCGGCATGCTGCTGCACATCAGCGAGCACATCGAAAAATGGCACCATGAGCGCCAGCCCACGTTGGTCGAGGCAACCTGATGTATTCCAGAATTATCGGCACCGGCAGTTATCTCCCGGCCAAAGTCCTGACCAATTTTGACCTGGAAAAAATGGTCGAGACCTCGCATGACTGGATAGTCAGCCGCAGCGGGATAGTCGAACGGCATATTGCGGCGGATGGCGAAATGGCCAGTGACCTGGCGCTGGTTGCCAGCCGCCGCGCGCTGGAAGCCGCCGGTATCAGCGCCGATGAAATTGACCTGATCATTGTCGCCACCACTTCGCCGGACCAGACCTTTCCCAGCACCGCATGCATCCTGCAAGACAAGCTGGGCATCAAGCATGGCGCGGCATTTGATATACAGGCAGTGTGCAGCGGCTTTATTTACGCGCTGAACACCGCCGACATGTACATCCGCAACGGGCAGGCGCGCAATGCGCTGGTGGTGGGCACCGAAGTATTGTCGCGTTTGCTCAACTGGCAGGACCGCAGCACCTGCGTGTTGTTTGGTGATGGGGCCGGCGCGGTGGTGCTACAGCTCAGCGCTGCACCCGGCGTGCTGTCAGCCCGGCTGCACGCCGACGGCAGCCACCGTGGCATGCTGTCTGCCAACGGCAGCATACGCAATGGAGAAATCTCCGGTAACCCTTACATCGAAATGGATGGCAAGGCCGTGTTCAAATTTGCGGTCAAGGTGTTAAGCGATGTCGTGGAAGAAGTGCTGGAAGCAAACAAAATAACCGGGGCCGACATCGACTGGCTGGTACCGCACCAGGCCAATATCCGCATCATGGAGGCGACCGCCAAAAAGCTGGGCATCAGCATGGACAAGGTCGTGGTCACTGTTGCCCGGCACGGCAACACCTCGGCAGCGTCTATTCCGCTGGCACTGGATGTTGCGGTGCGCGATGGGCGCATCCAGCCGGGACAAAATGTGTTGCTGGAGGCGGTGGGTGGGGGGTTTACCTGGGGTGCCATTCTTCTGCGCTGGTAATGGGTACCTCTTAAAATCCGCTAAAGCCGCGCTGGCGGCGTTAAAACCGGGCTCAAAATGCTCATTTACGTATGTAAACTCCGCTTTTTCGCCCGGTTTCGCCTTGCCATCATCGACTTTAGCGAATTTTTAGAGGCACCCATAGTAGTCCCATAGAGTAACAATGCAGAGCATACATGACTAAATTCGCTTTCGTTTTCCCCGGCCAGGGCTCGCAATCGCGCGGCATGATGGGTGGCTATGCTGATTTTCCGGTGGTGCGCGATACGTTTGCCGAGGCATCGGACACGTTGCGGCAAGACCTGTGGCAACTGGCCGAAGCTGGCAGCGACGCTGAGCTTAATACCACAGTCAATACCCAGCCGTTGATGTTGACTGCCGGGGTCGCGGTATACCGTGCCTGGCAAAGCCTGCATGGCCCGGTACCGGCATTGCTGGCCGGGCATAGCTTGGGCGAATACACTGCGCTGGTAGCCAGCGGCGCGCTGGAATTTTCCGCTGCGCTGCCGTTGGTGCGCTACCGTGCCGAATGTATGCAGCAGGCAGTGCCGGAAGGCGTGGGCGGTATCGCGGCCATTCTGGGGCTGGATGATGACAGCGTGCGCGCGGTGTGCCGCGAGGCAGCTCAGGGCGAAGTGCTGGAGGCAGTCAATTATAATTCGCCGGGGCAGGTGGTGATTGCTGGCAACCGCGCAGCGGTGGAACGCGGCATGGAACTGGCCAAGACCAAAGGCGCAAAACGCGCATTGATGCTGCCCATGAGTGTGCCGTCGCATTGCAGCCTGTTGCGCGGTGCGGCCGACAAGTTGCGCCAGTACCTGAATGGGGTGACGATGCAGGCACCGGTTATTCCTGTGCTGCATAATGCCGACGTGAAAAATTATTCCGATGCCGTATCGATCAAGGACGCGCTGGTGCGGCAGTTATATTCCCCGGTGCGCTGGGTCGAAACCGTGCAATATTTCGGCCAGCAGGGGATAAGTCATAATGCCGAATGCGCGCCGGGCAAGATACTGGCTGGTCTGAACAAGCGCATCGATACTAACCAGCAGGCATTGGCGCTGAACGATGGCGCGGCATTGCGCGCGGCATTGGGTGTGTTGAGCTAAATATTAATCAAGGAACAAAATGAATCTGCAAGGACAAATTGCGCTGGTAACGGGAGCCACACGCGGCATCGGACAAGGCATTGCGCTGGAACTGGGTAAGCAGGGCGCTACGGTAGTCGGCACCGCCACCACAGAAAAAGGCGCACAGGCAATTAGTGGCTATTTGGCCAGCGCGGGCATCAAGGGCAGCGGCATGGCGATGAACGTCAATGACAGCGCGCAGATTGCCGAAGTGCACGGGGATGTCCGCAAACAGTTCGGCGAAGTTTCTATTCTGGTCAATAATGCCGGCATTACTCGCGATAACCTGCTGGCGCGCATGACCGACGAGGAGTGGGATGACATCATGGCCACCAACCTGAAATCGGTGTTCAGGCTGAGCCGTACCGTACTGCGTGGCATGATGAAAGCCCGCCACGGGCGCATCATTAATATTTCTTCAGTGATTGGCAGCATGGGTAATGCCGGCCAGGCCAACTATGCAGCGTCCAAGGCCGGGATGATGGGCTTCAGCAAATCGTTGGCACGCGAAATCGGCAGCCGCAACATTACCGTCAATTGTGTTGCGCCGGGGTTTATCGCCACCGACATGACCGAAGCTTTGTCGCAGGAGCAACGCGACCAGCTGAGTGAACAAGTTCCACTGAAACGTTTGGGGCAGATAACGGACGTGGCCGCAGCAGTGGCTTTCCTTGCCGGGCCGGGCGCCGCGTATATCACCGGCGCGACATTGCATGTCAACGGCGGGATGTATATGGAATAGCAGGAGTTGGGAATTTTTGGCAAGTTTGGTAGAATACCGGCGCTTTTTTGAACTTTAACCTGAGTAGGGGATTTACATGTCTAATATCGAACAACGCGTCAAGAAAATCGTTGCTGAACAACTTGGCGTAAACGAGTCCGAGGTCAAAAACGAGTCTTCATTCGTCAATGATCTGGGTGCCGACTCTCTGGATACGGTTGAGTTGGTCATGGCGCTGGAAGAAGAATTCGAATGCGAAATCCCGGACGAAGATGCGGAAAAAATTACCACCGTGCAACAAGCCATTGACTACGTCAACGCCCATCCAAAATAACATCACCCCCTTATCACTGACCCTGCGTCGGCCATTACACGCAGTTTTGGCCGCGCCTATCTGGCGGCTTGCGCTGTGTGCTTGCCGCCATTTTGTTGTACCAGCGGGTCGGGATGGGGGAGTCCACCTTAATTAACTAGCGGAGGCTGTTTGGCTAAACGCAGAGTCGTCATTACCGGACTGGGTATCGTTTCCCCGGTCGGGATAGGCGTAACCCAGGCTTGGCAGAATATAGTCGCCGGAAAATCGGGCATTACCCGTATCACCCGCTTTGATGCCAGCCAGTTTGCTTCGCAGATTGCCGGCGAAGTAAACGGTTTCGATGTGACCCAGTACCTGTCGGCCAAGGACGCGCGGCGCATGAGCACCTTCATCCACTATGGCCTGGTTGCTGCGATGGAAGCAGTGCGCGACTGCGGCATAGTAGTCACTGAACAAAACGCCGAACACATCGGTGTCAACATAGGCTCCGGCATCGGCGGCTTGCCGATGATTGAAGATACGCATAATGATTATCTGGCAGCGGGTCCGCGCAAGATTTCGCCGTTCTTCATACCCGGCACCATTATCAACATGATCTCCGGCAACCTGTCCATCATGTACGGTTTCAAAGGCCCCAACCTGGCGATTGTCACCGCCTGTACCACGGCTACTCATTGCATAGGCGAATCTGCACGCATGATTGAATATGGCGATGCCGACATGATGGTGGCGGGGGGTTCCGAATCGGCAATTTGCCCGTTGACGGTTGGCGGCTTTGGATCCGCGCGTGCGCTAAGCACCCGTAACGATGACCCGGCCACGGCCAGCCGCCCGTGGGACAAAGGGCGCGATGGCTTTGTGCTGGGTGAGGGCGCCGGGGTGCTGGTGCTGGAAGAATATGAACACGCCAAGGCGCGCGGCGCAAAAATTTATGCCGAAGTGGCCGGCTACGGCATGAGCGCAGACGCGCACCATATGACCGCGCCTTGTGAAGACGGCGAAGGCGCGTCGCGCTGCATGAGCAATGCGTTGCGCAATGCCGGTATCAATCCAGACCAGGTCGATTACATCAATGCCCACGGCACCTCCACGCCGCTGGGTGATGTCGCGGAAACGATGGCGATGAAACGTTGTTTGGGCGCCCATGCCAGGAAAGTCAAAGTGAGCTCCACCAAATCGATGACCGGCCATCTGCTAGGCGCCGCTGGCGGTGTGGAAGCTGTGTTTTCCGCGCTGGCGATACAGCACCAGATTGCCCCGCCGACAATCAATATTTTTGAGCAGGATGAAGCCTGCGATATGGATTATGTCGCGAATACCGCGCGCAATATGACCATCAATGTCGCAATGTCCAATTCATTTGGCTTTGGCGGCACCAATGGTACTTTAGTGTTCCGTAAAATTTAACCCCAGCATGGCGCCCATGCTGATCAATGGCGTGGCGAGTGATCAGGTCAGCATTGATGACCGCGGGTTGTTGTATGGCGACGGGGTGTTCCGCACGATGCGCCTGCAAGACGGGCAAGTACAACACTGGCCGCGCCATTACCGCAAGCTGCAGCAGGATTGTTCTGCATTGGATATCGCTTGTCCGCAAGCGGTGTTGTTGCAGGATGAGTTGCAGCAATTGAGCCGCCATCAGCCGGATGGTATCGCCAAAATTATCATCACGCGCGGCGTTCAGCAAAAACGCGGTTATGCCCCATCTTCCAACCCGGTTCCGACGCGCATCCTGATCCTGTTCCCGGCAGCGGACATCCCCTCTCATTTTTCTACCCAGGGCATCCAGCTGTGCCTGTGCGATCTGCGTTTAAGCCATCAACCCCGATTGGCCGGCATCAAGCATCTTAACCGGCTGGAAAATGTGCTGGCCGCCGCAGAGTGGAATGACCCGCAGATTGCCGAAGGACTGCTGCTGGATAGGGCCGGGAATGTCATAGGCGGGACCCGCAGCAATCTGTTTATCGTGCGCGACGGAGAGTTGCACACGGCTGATCTGGCCCAGTGTGGTGTGGCCGGAATGCAGCGCGAGCGGGTCATCGAGTGGGCAGATAAACATAACATGCTGTGCCACATAGGCCACTATAAGCTGGCAGATGTGCTGGGTGCAGATGAATTATTTGTGGTCAATAGCGTGATAGGATTATGGCCGGTGCGCGAGTTGCAAAACCGTACCTGGAACAAACATCCCATTTCCCTGCAAGTGCAAAATTGGCTTAATCTAGATGATGTCCAGCATTAAATCTTTTCTGAAGCTGTTTTTTCTGCTGGTGGTATTGCTGGCCACCGCAACCGCATACTATATAACCCGTCCGCTATCGTTATCGACCCGCTCGCTGGAATTTTCGCTGGCCGAAGGCAGTAGTCTGAGCAGCGCCGCGCGGCAGATGCGGGCAGCCCAAGTGATACCGGCCGAGTGGCCGTTTGTGTGGCTGGCCAAGCTGCTGGGCAAATCCACCCAGATCAAGGCCGGTAGCTACCAAGTGCCTGCCGATGGGACCATGCTGGGGTTGCTGGATATTGTTACCAAAGGGCAAGTGGCGCAGGGTGGATTCACTATTATTGAGGGCTGGAATTTCAGCCAGATGCGGACGGCGCTCAACCAAAGCCCGGATCTCAGGCACGACAGCAAGGGATTATCCGAAATTGAGATATTGCAGCGGCTGGGTGTACCAGAAAAGCATCCGGAAGGGTTGTTCTTCCCCGATACCTATCATTTTTCCAGCGGCACCAGTGATCTGGTGCTGCTCAAGCAGGCCTATCAGACCATGCAAAGTCATTTGCAAGATTCCTGGCAGCAACGCGCACCCAACCTGCCGCTCAAATCGCCCTATCAGGCATTGGTACTTGCCTCTATTGTCGAAAAAGAAACCGGGCAGGCAGCTGACCGCGACATGATAGCGGCAGTTTTCATCAACCGCCTGCGCAAAGGCATGCTGCTGCAGACCGATCCCACAGTTATTTATGGCTTGGGGGCGAAATTCGATGGCAATTTACGCCGCCGCGATTTGCTGGCTGACACGCCCTATAACACTTATCTGCGCACCGGATTGCCGCCCACGCCGATTGCGCTGCCGGGGTTAGCGGCGCTGTACGCCACCCTTCACCCCGCCCCGACCAATGCCCTGTATTTTGTCGCGCGCGGCGATGGCAGCTCGGAATTTTCCGGAACGCTGATCCAGCACAACAAGGCGGTAAGCCGTTATCAACTGAAATCGCGATGACCCCGGCCAAGTTTATTACCTTTGAAGGCGTGGATGGCGCTGGCAAAAGTACCCATCTGGCGTGGTTTGCCGACACGTTGAGCCAAAGTGGTATTGAGGTGCTGGTCACGCGCGAACCCGGCGGTACGCCGTTGGGTGAGCGGCTGCGCGAGCTATTGCTGAACCAGGCCATGCACGCCGAAACCGAGGCATTGCTGATGTTTGCCGCCCGCCTGGAACATATTGAGCAAGTGATCAAGCCCGCGCTGCAGCGCGGAACCTGGGTTATTTCCGACCGCTTCAGTGATGCCAGCTTCGCTTATCAGGGTGGGGGCAGGGGAGTGCCGCTGGCCAAGCTGGAGCAACTGGAGCGCTGGGTGCACCCGAATTTGCAGCCGGATTTAACCGTATTGTTCGATATTCCGGTGGAAATCGCGCAGCAAAGGCTGCTGAATAATACCAGGCCGGGCAATGCTAAACTGGATCGCTTTGAGCGGGAACAGACAGAGTTTTTTAACAATGTGCGGCATGCTTATCTGGAGCGCTGCCGGAAATTCCCTGCCCGTTATGCGATTATTGATGCTGCACAAGCTCCGGACGAAGTTAAGCTGGATTTACAGAAAGTAATTCTATCCTTATAAAATGAATGAGTTTTATCCTTGGCAAGATGAGCTTTGGCAGCGCTGGTTGGAATTGCGCACACGGTTGCCGCACGCGCTATTGCTGAGGGGTCCGCAAGGGGTAGGAAAGTTTGATTTTGCGCTGAACCTGGCCCAATCCCTGCTGTGCAAAACACCGACAGCCACCGGAATGGCCTGCGATGATTGTCCTTCCTGTCTGTGGTTCAAGCAGGAAACCCACCCTGATTTTCGGCTGTTGCAACCCGATTCCTTATCGATACCTGAAGAGGAAAAAGAAGGCGGCAAAAAACCCACTCGGCAAATTGCCGTGGAACGAATACGCGAGCTGGCCGATTTTGCCAACCTGTCAGCCCATCAAGGCGGTTATCGTGTGGTGTTGATCCACCCCGCTGAAGCGATGAATGCCAATGCCGCCAATGCGCTACTCAAAACGCTGGAAGAACC
>JANNQM010000092.1:0-9722 GCA_031400735.1 Gallionellaceae bacterium | reverse complement strand
CCATGCGGTCTTCCAGCAACACCCGGTTGGGCAAATCAGTCAGCGCATCATGCAACGCCATGTGGCTGAACTGGCGTTCCTGGCGGTAAGTGCTGGTAATGTCACGAACTACGCCGCGGATACTTACGACATGTTCATTCTGGATGACTGCGGCAAAGCGTCCCTCAACCCAGTAATGGGTATTGACGTCATTCGGACGGCGTATGCGAAAACGGATGTTAGTTTGACTCATCTGCCGGTGAGTGAGCGCGTTTATTTGATTGAGTACTTCTGCTAAATCTTCAGGGTAAATGCAGGTGGTGAATCCGCCCGCGATGAAGTCATCCACGCCCGTTAAAACTTTCCATGCGTTGGTACCCCGCAGCAAACGCCCATCCGGGGTGAATTCGATGACCGCATCCTGCAGTAAATCCAGGGTTTGCATATAAGTACGCTGTTCCGCATCGCGCTGTGTGGCAATCGTCATCAAGCTGGATAACTCCTGCGCCACTACGCTGATCTGATCGCCTTTGTTGGCATCAGCCAACTGCAATAGATGGCTGGTTGCGGGTGTAACCTCGCTTAATTGATCAGCCTGGAAGTGCAGCGTCGCATCGGCCAACCTGTCCAGTCTTGTTCCCAGTCGTCCCAGCCAGCGACCAAAAACCAGGAACAGCAACAGGCCGAACAACAGGGTTATGCCAGTAGAGGCTGCCAGCACCAACCATATCGGCAAGATTCTTTCCAGCGGAGTGCGTATCGCCAGCTTTAACGGCAAACGGGTGTCATTGCCGATGGCCAGTTCTTCCAGAACTACGCTGTCTTCCTGATAATTAATGCCATTCAATTTATGCACCCGGTATTCGCCAGTAACTGGCTGCGATGATTCCAGCGCCAGGTTGCCTTCTGAACTCAGTAAGGGTTTGTCTCCCAGCAGGATAAAAGTGCTGGCATTGGGTATGGTCAGGCGATGAAGCATGGCACTGTCCCACGCCTTGAAGAAATAGATATTAAAACTGGCACCCCCCGTGTTGGCGACCTTATGCGCAATGGAGTACAGCACCGCATGCCGTTCGTCGTACCAGAGAGCATTATTTTTTTTTAATGCGTTTTGAAATTTTGGCTGTTCCGGGCTATTCCAAAAATCGAATACCACCTTTCCACTGGCTGCGTCGGTAATTTTAACGCCCTCGAATTCCATGTTTTCAGACTGGGCTGTAAAAAAAGCCAATAGCTTCTGCTTACGCTGCCGCTCGTCCAAGCCTAATAAACCCGACCATTCCAGGATGCTGAAAAAATGGTTGGCTTCATCATCCCATCTGCGCTGTTGATCCAGGATGCGCGGCATTACATGCGACAGTTGATTGGCAATTATGGAGCGATTGATCAGGCGGGTTTGATGCAGGTCACCCAACACCACGATGGTACTCATCACTAGCGTGAATGAGCCTAGCAATAACAGCAATCTGCGCCTGAATATATGGCGCAGCGTGGCAGGCATTAATTTGCTGAAGGAGGGATTCAAGCTGGCTGTTATTCAGGAGTGTTGCGTACAAAATCTGAAAATAATAAATTTTGCTCATTTGAATCGATTGCCATACGGTGGAAGAAACGTTCAGTAGCGGTTACAGCTTGCGCGTCCCAGGTCAGCTGGGTTGGATACAAGCTTGGGTAGCGTTGCAAAATCTCAACCAGATGTTTATTGTCGGGTGAATCAAAGCCGGATTGCCCGGCGAGTTTTTCGGCAACTTCCTGGGCAGAATGGCTGGACAACCATTTCAGGGTGCGATCAAACATGCGCTGAACTTTTTTTACTGTTTCCGGGTGATGTGTATATACATCTTCGCGAGTCGCTAAGGCCGCGCGTACAATCGGACCGTCGAGCAGGTCGCTGCTTTGTTTCGGTGTATACAAATCCACGAATCGGATCGCCAGGCCCTGGGCAACCAGTTCCGAGGCAAAAGGCTCGTCCCCCATGAGTGCATCAACAGTCGCACTGGCCAGTGCGGCACTCTGCGCTTCGCGATTCAGGCCGGTCGAAACAAACTGTACGTCACTGAGTTGGAGTCCCGCGCGCAGCAGCAAAAATTCGGTCAACATTTCCCCCATGCTGCGCTGCTGGTTTGAGCTGGAAGGGGTTCCGATACGCTTGTGCTTGAGTTGCGCAATGGTACGTACCTTATTTTTAAGATTGGCCCGCAGCAAAAAGACAAACATTGGGGATTGACTGAGCTGGCCGATGGCCACTACGGGTGCCCCATCGGCGCGGGCAGCAGCAATGGCGGGCAGCCCGAGTACCGAGAAATCGCTGTTGTTGTTCATCAGATCGCGCATGGCCATAGGGCCACCGGGGAAATAACGCAGCTTGAGGGATAAACCCTCGGCGCGGTCAGCTCCAATGGCTTTGGCAAGGGGGGCGGGCAGAAAAGCCATGCTACCGGGGCCAGGGACAGCCAGTACTATGGTCTCGGCTTGCACCGCAGCGCAGCACAGCATCCACCACGCCAAACCAATTAGAACAATGTGATTTTTCAAATTGTTATCCCCCCTAGATGCCATTGTTACAGAGACCGGACGTTTCAGCAATCAGGGGATTTATAGGGGTGTGAAAGGCGCAAACAGGCGAGTGCGGGAATTGTTTTAATGGGGAAGTCGCACCTGGCCAGCTGATAACTAATCCGGCTTGTAGGTTGAGGTGGGAAGCCAGATTTTCAGCTGTTCATAGGTCTGGGGTTTGCTGATGAAATAGCCCTGAATTTCATCGCAGCCCAGCGCGGCAAGGGCATCCCATACCTGTTTGTTTTCTACGCCTTCCGCCACCACAGTGAGATCAAAGTTATGTCCCAATTCGATTATGGTACGCACTATCATCGCGTCTTTTTTATCAGTCAGCATGTTAGTGATGAATGACTGGTCGATTTTTATTTCATCGATGGGCAAATGTTTAATGCTGGACAGCGAGGTGTAACCGGTTCCAAAGTCATCTATCGACAGCCATACCCCGATATCGCTCAATGCCACCAGGTTTTCTTTGGCGCGCAGCGGATCCAGCACGATGGCGCTCTCGGTTACTTCCAGCATCAGCTGGCTGGGTTTGGCCCCTGACCGTGCCAGTGCATCCTGGATAATTTTTGGCAAGTGCGGGTCATGCAGTGAACGCGCTGACAGGTTAACACTGACCCGTTGCAGGTTAAAGCCTTCTCGCTGTGCACGCTGGCAATGGCTCAATGCGTCGTTTAGCACCCACAGGGTTAGTGGGCCAATCAGGCCGGTTTGCTCCGCCGGCAGAATAAATTTGTCCGGGGGAACCAGACCCAACCGCGGGTGTTGCCAGCGCACCAGAGCTTCATGACCCACCACGCGGCCAGTGGCCAGTGCCACCTTGGGCTGGTAATGCAGCAATAGTTGTTCCAGCTCGATCGCATCACGTAATTCCGCCATCAGCCCCAGCCGCTCCGGGCTGTATAAATTATATTCGGGCGAATAAACAGCATAGCCACTGGCCATTCTTTTGGCACGGTACATCGCAATATCTGCCCGTTGCAACAATATATCGGCATCAGTGGCGTGCTCGGGCACGGTCGCCATACCTATGCTGGCCTCGACCACAATCGGAATGCCATCTATCAGCACCGGCACCCTCAGGCAAGCCTGAATCTTTGCAATGACAGTTTGCACGCCGACGGACGGTTCCAGTTCCGGCAACAAAATGCCAAACTCATCGCCGCCCAACCGTGCGACTACCGTAGAAGCAAACAATGCATTGCGCAATCGCGTACCCACTTGCCGCAGCAAATTATCGCCACGGTGGTGACCCAGCGTGTCATTCACTTCCTTGAAATGTTCCAGGTCCATCAGCAACAGTGTAACCGGATGTTGCTCGCGCAGCCCGGCCTGTACTGCTTCATGCACCAGCTCCTGAAAGCGCACCCGGTTGGGCAGCCCGGTGACCGCGTCGGTATAGGCCAGGTTGCGTATGATTTCATCTGCCTGGCGCCGTTCCTTGCGCATCAGCGCTTCGCGCAGTTCGCGCTCAACAGCCGGCAACAGCCGTTTCATGTTGCCCTTCAGGATATAGTCGTGCGCCCCCAGCTTCATCGCTGTTACCGCCCTGTCTTCACCTATCGTGCCGGAGACTATGATGAAAGGCATATCTTTTTGTGGGCTGTTATGCAGCACTTCCAGCGCGGCAAAGGCATTAAAATGCGGCATGCTGAAATCCGAAATAACCAGGTCCCAGGTGTCTGAGTTGAGTGCGCCGCTCATGGCTTGGGCAGTGTCCACCCGCCTATATGACGGAATATATTCTCCGCGCCGCAATTCATTCAGCAGCAATTCGGTATCGTCTTCCGAATCTTCAATGACCAGCACGCGCAGTGGTTGCATTGCTATTGGATCCTTATCTATGAGGGGGTTCATTCAGCACCAGCCAATACAGTCCAAGTTCGCGGATAGCTTCTACGAACTGGTCAAAATTGACAGGTTTGCGGATATAGCTGTTGCTGCCCAGGCGGTAACCGGTGATGATGTCCTGCTCTTCCTTGGAAGAGGTGAGTATCACTACCGGTTGCAAGGCGGTACGCGGGTCGGCACGTAGCCGTCGTAAAACTTCCAGTCCGTTGATCTTGGGCAATTTCAGATCCAGTAACACGATACTGGGGATGGGTCGGCTGGAGGCGCTGTCGTCAAAAAAATAGTCGAGGGCTTGCTGGCCATCGCGCGCGACCGTGACTTTATTCGCGATATTGTTTTTGCTCAGCGCACGCAAGGTCAGTTCCTCATCATCGGGATTGTCTTCCACCAGCAATATGGTTCTCGCGTTCATGCTGTTTCTCCTCGTTTCCCCCAGTTATATAACTAGAGTTATATTAACTGGGTAAAGTGAAATAGAATGTTGCACCTTGGCCGGGGGTGCCCATGCCGCGGGTTTCTCCACCATGCCGATGGATGATACGCTGCACGGTAGCCAGACCCACCCCGTTGCCGGGAAATTCTGCAGCGGAGTGCAAGCGCTGGAAAGGGCCGAACAGTTTTTCAGCGTAGGCCATGTCGAACCCGACGCCATTATCGCGCACAAAAAATTCCTGGGTGCCATTATTGCGCGAAACATCAAATTCAATGCGCGGATGCGGTTGTTTGGCTGTGTATTTCCACGCATTGCCCAGCAGGTTCACCAGTACCTGGCGCAACAGCCGGGTATCGCCAGTCGCCACCAAATCCGGACCAATACGGTATTTCACCTGGCGCCCTGGTTCGCTTCTTTGCAGTTCTTCAAACACCTCGGCAGCCAGGGTACCCAAGTCTACTTTCTCATGATCCATTTCCGAGCGGGTCACGCGCGACAGGGTCAACATATCGTCAATGAGGTGCCCCATGCGCTGCGTGGCGAGACGTATCCGGTTGAGGTAACTCTTGCCATGGTCATCCAGTTTATCGGCGTAATCTTCTGCCAAGGCTTGGCTGAAACCATCAATGGCGCGCAACGGTGCGCGCAGGTCATGTGAAACGGAATAACTGAACGCTTCCAGTTCGCGGTTGGCAATTTGCAGTTCATTGGTACGGTTGCGGATTTCTTCTTGCGCCTTATTCTGCGCTGTCACATCGCGGGCAGCGGCAAATACGCCTAACACCGTGAAATTTTCATCCTTGTAGAGTGAGGCGTTGTACAACACATCTGTCAGCGTGCCGTTGACGTGCCGTATCGTCAGCGGGTAGTCGGTAACAAACCCTTGGGCAAAAACTTCCTGGTAGCTGGCGCGCGCTTTTTCCGGCTCAGTAAAATAGTTGGAGAAGTCAGTGCCAATCAAAGATTCCCGGCTGAGTCCGGTGGCTTTGATGGTTGCTTCGTTAACATCTGTGATAATTCCCTCAGGGCTGATAGTGACCAGGGGATCAAGGCTGGCTTCAATCAGGCTGCGCGCATAGACCGGATTGGCGATGGCATAATGCAGGCGCATCGCAATTGGCAGCGTAAGCAGCAATGAAGGAATAGTGACCAGCAGGATAATGCCGCCGTATCGCGAAATACGCATTAACAATGGTTCGG
Organism: Gallionellaceae bacterium; assembly: GCA_031400735.1. Taxonomy (GTDB): domain Bacteria; phylum Pseudomonadota; class Gammaproteobacteria; order Burkholderiales; family Gallionellaceae; genus Nitrotoga. Next base: position 3,697 of record JANNQM010000092.1, on the reverse strand, counting down.
TGGTTGCACGCAGGTAAACATTGCCGACTTGGCGCTGGCCCTGTTGCACCGGTTCCAGCGCAATAAACTGGTTTTTTTCAAAATGCTGCACCAAGTGTTCACCTGATGCTGGGGGGGAAGGGCTACCGGGGCGGGTATAGCCCGCAAACAGCGATCCATTGGGTTTGTAAACAGCAGCCGCAGTAATTTCCGGATTTGCGGCCAGCGGCTCCAGGTATTCCTGGGCAGATTGGGGATCATTAAATTCCAGCGAGGCAATCATCCGGGCTGCAAGTATCCTGGCTTGCGCCGATATTTCCCCGGCTTTACGTTCGCGGTAGGCATAATTGTCGTAGGCGAGAATAATGACCGAGGCCAACAGTAGCGCAATGGTACTGGTTAGCAGCGTGATCAGCGTCAGCTTGGTGCGGATAGGCAGATCAGCCAGTTTGCGCATTACTCATCCCCATTAGTTGCACGCAGCTTGACATTCAACGCCAGGCTGGACAATTTGGAGCTGATGGCCAGCCCGTTTTGCGCCGCCGCCGCATCATCAATATTGAAGCGTACCCGGTTATCCTCGATTACAAAATTGATGATGGCAGTTTCCGATTTGTTGTGTGGGGCATCGGCCACAGTGAGTACCGGGCTGCCGCGCACGGTTTCCAGAATTTCAGCCGGGCTTTGCTGTTCCGAACCGCCGACGTACAGGATATGGCAGGCGGGATTGCGTTCTACAGTTTTCAACCGCCGCACAACAATGCTGCGACCCTTGATCTGTTCATCGGCAACGACGCGGTCCAGCGTTTCGCCGAAAGGGTCTTCGCCAACAATGCATAAATTGACTGGGCTGCTGGGTGACGCAAATGCCGAACTGGGCCATTCCACAAAAAGCCCGAACTTGTACAGGAATGCGGCCTTGACAGCATATTCATCTATCTGAGCGTAAGCGGTAGTCAGTGCCAGTGCCATACTGGCAACAGCAAACGTTGCTTTGGGTAGGGAGCTGTTGTGCATAAACATTCTCATCAATAATAATTGGAGCAAGCTACAGGATTGTTTTATTGCTTTTAGTGCCTTGTTGCAATATAGCTCAATCCCGACAAATCGGCACCCTGCAATCTATTACAGGTTGGCAAAAAATAATACCCCGTACCAAAGTCTTATATTAAGGGTTCGTAAATGAATAAGGTGTGCATTCGTGGGGATCACCCTAACTCATTAAAAAAGTTTTTTACCGCCATGATCCGTTGACTCAGGTCGCTGTATTTCAATTCAATGCGCAGTTTGTCCTGGCCGCTTAATTTGTAATGCGGTTTGCTCTGTATCAGTTTGATTATCTTCAACGGGTCGATCGGCGGGTTAGGCATGAATTGTATTTTTATCGCCTCCGCTGAAGCGTCGACCTTGGTGACACCCAGCGGCCTGGCGGCAATGCGCAAGCGGTGGCTGTCGACCAAAATGCGCGCAGGCTCAGGCAACAGCCCGAAGCGGTCTATCAGCTCCTGATGCAGGTCATCCAGTTCTTCCACGGTGTTGCAATTGGCCAGGCGTTTGTAAATCACCAGGCGCTGGTGAATATCGCCGCAATAACTGTCTGGCAGCAGCGCCGGGGTGTGCAGGTTGATTTCAGTGGTAATGCCCAGCGGGTGGGCCATGTCCGGTTCTTTGCCCTGTTTCAGTGAAGTGACGGCCGCATTCAGCATGTCGGCATACAGCGAAAAGCCGATCTCCTGCATCTCGCCGCTTTGCGATTCGCCCAGCACTTCTCCGGCGCCGCGAATTTCCAGGTCGTGCATCGCCAGGTAGAAACCGCTGCCCAACTGCTCCATCGCCTGGATTGCTTCCAGCCTTTTGCGCGCCTGCACAGTCAGTCCTTCGACACTGTCCACCAGTAAATAAGCATAAGCCTGATGGTGCGAACGCCCGACGCGGCCACGCAACTGATGCAGCTGCGCCAGGCCGAAGCGGTCGGCGCGGTTCAGGATAATGGTGTTGGCACTGGGCACATCAATACCGGTTTCAATAATCGTCGTGCACAGCAGCACATTGAAACGCTGGTGGTAGAAGTCGCGCATCACGGCTTCCAGTTCGCGCTCCGGCATTTGGCCGTGCGCCACGCGTATGCGCGCTTCCGGCAGCAGCTCACCCAGCTTCTCCAGCATGTTGCTAATGGTATCCACTTCGTTGTGCAGGAAATACACCTGACCGCCGCGCTTCAACTCGCGCAGCACCGCTTCGCGGATGATGCCCTGGCTGTAATTGCTGACGAAGGTTTTGATCGACAGCCGCCGTTGCGGCGCCGTGGCGATCACCGAAAAATCGCGCAGGCCTTCCAGCGACATTGCCAGTGTGCGCGGGATAGGAGTGGCGGTTAACGTCAATACGTCGACTTCGGACCGTAGCGCCTTCAGCCGTTCTTTTTGCTGCACGCCGAAACGGTGTTCCTCGTCGATAATCACCAAGCCGAGATTGTGGAAGTGGATGCCTTTCTGGATCAGCTTATGCGTGCCGATAATAATATCCAGCTTGCCGTCGGCCATTTCCTGTAACGCGAGCGCTTGTTCTTTGGCGGAACGGAAGCGTGACAATTCGGCAATCTTGATCGGCCAGTCGGCAAAACGCGTCGAGAAATTCTGGTAGTGTTGTTCTGCCAGCAGCGTGGTCGGTACCAGTACCGCGACCTGCTTGCCATCCATCGCCGCGACAAAGGCGGCGCGCAATGCCACTTCGGTTTTGCCGAAACCGACATCGCCGCAGATTAACCTGTCCATGGGCTTGCCCGATTGCAGGTCGAGGATCACCGCTTCGATGGCGGCGGCCTGATCAGGCGTTTCTTCAAACCCGAAACCGGCGGTAAACGCTTCGTAATCATGGTGCGACAATTTGAACTGATGGCCAGTACGCAGCGCGCGCTGGGCATACAGGTTCAGCAACTCGGCGGCAGTGTCGCGCACTTGCAGCATGGCGCGGCGCTTGGCCTTATCCCACGCGCCGCTACCCAGTTTATGCAGCGGAGCGCTATCGGTCGGCCCACCACTGTAACGGCTGATCACATGCAGCTGCGCCACCGGCACATACAGCTTGTCACTGCCAGCATATTCCAGCAGCAGGAATTCGTTTTCTCCTTCGCCCAAATCCAGCGTCATCAGTCCCTGATAGCGCGCAATGCCGTGCTGTTCGTGCACCACCGGGTCGCCCGGTTTGAGTTCGGACAAGTCGCGCAACATGCCTTCGACATTGCTCCTTTTCGCGGCTCGCGCCATGCGGCTGCGCGGCTGGGCAGCATACAACTCGCCTTCGGTCACAATGGCCAGGTGGTCTTGCGGCAGCACAAAGCCGCTTTGCAGCGGGCCCACACTGAGCATGAATTTTTCGTGGCTGGCAAGGAACTGCGCATACTCATCGCACAGTGCTGGTGTTAATCCATACTCCTGCAAATACCCCAGCATGATCTCGCGCCGCCCCAGGCCATCGGCCAGCAACAACACTCGGCCCTCGAAGTCTTGCAGGAAATGCTGAAAGGCATGCAGCGGAATTTCTGCGCGGCGGTTGACGGCAATGTCTGGCAACTGGGCAGTGGGGCAGGGGGTGTGATTTGTGGAAGTCTTGCTACCCTCTCCCTCCGCTTCGCTCCCCCCTCTCCCGCCAGAGGGCGATGGGGTTGTGCTGACCACAAACACGGGCGGCGGAGAGGGGTGTGGTCGAGGGGGAACAA
>JANNQM010000091.1:0-9685 GCA_031400735.1 Gallionellaceae bacterium | reverse complement strand
CCACATGGTTTGTGTGCGTCATTCCACACACCTGGCGCAAACAAATACGTTTTGGAACGTGCGCACAGCGCACGCTACTAACTAAATGTCGGGTGGGCTGTGCGCACGATGCCAAGCGCTGCGTTTTTAGGTTTAAAATGAGGAAAACTACCGTGATCCAACCATCCTGATGCCAGTTTCCACTGCAGAATTTATCCAGCTCTATCATCCCAGTAATCTTCAGTTGCGTGACGAAGTCACCGCCGGCCTGCTAATGCAACCTGCCCAAGTCTCACCCAAATATTTTTACGATGCGCTGGGATCTGCGTTGTTCGCCGCCATTTGCGAGCTGCCTGAATATTATTTGTCGCGCACCGAAGCTACTATTTTCAATACCTTTATGCCAGAAATCGCTGCCGCGGCCGGGACTGGCAGCACGCTGATCGACCTGGGGGCGGGCAATTGCGCCAAAGCAGCGGGGTTATTCCCTGCTCTGCAACCCGCGCACTACGTGGCGGTGGATATTTCAGTGGATTTTATGCGCGATGCAATAAGCCAACTGCAACAACGCTTTCCGCACATTAAAATGACCGCACTGGGAATGGATTTTTCCAGCTCATTGCCCTTGCCAGATGCAGTCCCGCGCAACAAACGTTTATTTTTTTATCCCGGGTCTTCCATTGGCAATTTCACACCGGATGAAGCTTTGGCATTTTTCCGGCGCGTGCGCGCCGCTTGCGATAATGAGGGCGGATTGCTGATTGGGGTGGATTTGATCAAGGACCCGGCCGTTCTGAATGCGGCCTATAAAGACGCGCTGGGCGTAACTGCAAGTTTTAACCTGAATTTACTGCTGCACCTGAATAAATTACTGGGCGCAGATTTCGATATTGGCGCGTGGCAACATTACAGCTTTTACAACACGGCACAAAACCGGATAGAAATGCATCTGCAAGCAAGGCATGCGCTTACTGTCACATGGCAGGGCGGGATACGGCACTTCGCTAAAGGCGAGCGTATCCATACTGAGAACAGTTACAAATACACACCGGATAATTTTGTGCAACTTTTGCAACAATCAGGACTGAGTGTAACCCAAACCTGGAGCGATGCAGGCAAGGGGTTCATGCTGTGCCATGCCCGGGCAACCTGATCACCAGCCCGGAATTTATGCGGCGCAGGTGCGGAACCCGGCAAAAATATCATCCCGCTCCGGCGTGAAAAAATTGCGGTAGCGCGGGAAACGCATCCTGGACTGGGTGGCAAAGGATGCGCCGCGCAGGACCTGGTGAGTGCCAAACCACGGCGCCGAATATTCCAGATAGGCATCTGCTGAAAATCCCGGATAAGGTTGGAACAACGAACTGGTCCACTCCCACAAACCACCCCAACTGAAATCGGGGTTGCCAGAAGTGGCAGCAAATTCCCATTCCGCTTCAGTCGGCAGACGCCGCCCAGCCCAGCGGCAATAAGCTTGTGCTTCGTGCCAATTCACATGGCGCAGCGGTTCGTTATCGTCCATATCTATCCATATTCCAAAACGCTGACAGCGCCACTGTTTGCCATTGCGCTGCCAATAACTGGGAGCAGTGCGCTGCGTGGCGGTGAGCCAGGCGCGTCCGGCATCGTCCCACAATTGCGGTTGTTGATAACCGCCTTGATCGACAAATTTTTTATACTGGGCATTGGTTACAAAATTTGAGTCTATGGCAAATGCCGGGACAACAACAGGATGCGCCCATTTTTCATTGTCGAAAACAAATTCATCGGTAGCTGCGCTGCCCAATTGCATGGTTGCGCCAGCAAAGTGCAATTCGCTGTGCGATGCTGCAGTCGGCACAGTGAGCGATGACTGTGCAGTCAAACCCAGGGTCTGCAGGGTGTAGGCCCATGCTTCACCATGCATGTCTTCATGTGCCAGAACCAGCCGGTAGGGATACAACGCCTGTGCACCATTGGCGGCAGTGGCCAGCTTATCCAGTATGCGATTGAAAACTGTTGCCGCATATTTTTTAACTTCAGCCGTGTCCGGCAGGTCAAGGCTCCAGCGTGTGGCATGGGCCACGTTGCCTGAGTCAAACCAGCGGTCACCTGCAGCCAGCAAACACGGGTGCTTTGCCGCAGCCGGCTTGCTGGTTGCGGCTTCACGCAAAACAAACCATTCGGCGAACCAGGCAATATGCCCCAGCTCCCACAACGGTGGATTGATGATGGTCAAGTAAGGGACCCGCGCCAAATCGTCAAGACCGGATGATACAAATTGGTCAAACAGCACCAGCGTATAATTGCGGGCATGCTGCATCGCCGCCGCTAATTGTTCAGGTGAGGCATTACGGAATGTCTTAAGTGGCATCATCGATTATTCAGTCTGGCGAACCCTATGGCAAAACTACACATCGTCATCATCAGCCCGGCACTGAAATCCGCCAACAATGGTAATTGGCAAACAGCCTGGCGCTGGGCGCATTTCTTGCGCCAGGATTATAAGGTATCACTTGCGCAGCAATGGGACGGCCATGCCTGTGATGCCATGATAGCGCTGCATGCGCGGCGTTCGGCGGCTTCCATTGCTGCGTTCTCCGCCGCACATCCGGCACTGCCGCTGATTGTCGTGTTAACCGGCACCGATTTATATAAAGATATTGGCAGCAGCCGGGAAGCGCAACGCTCTTTGCAACTTGCCAGTCACCTGGTGGTGCTGCAACCCGCAGCGTTACAGGTGCTGGATAAGGATTTGCGCAATAAAGCGCATGTTATATACCAATCTGCACCGTCACTCAAACCGCCTGCCGCAAAACCCGCCAGAAATTTTGACGTTACGATGATAGGCCATTTGCGTGCTGAAAAAGATCCGGCCACCTTCATGCGCGCTGCCGGATTGCTGACGCTGCCGCACATACGCATGTTCCATATCGGCAGCGCGCTTGATCCAGGGCTGGGCGAGCTGGCCAAAAAAACCACGCAACATTGCCCGCAATACCATTGGCTGGGAAATTTGGCTCACGCGGCAACACGTCAGAGGTTAAAACGCAGCCATTTGATGGTCATCACTTCCATCATGGAAGGCGGCGCTAATGTCATCATCGAAGCCATTACCAGCGGCGTGCCGGTGCTGGCCAGTGATATTTCCGGCAACCGGGGCATGCTGGGTGAAAAGTATGCGGGCTACTTTCCGGTCGGCGATAGTTTAAAATTGGCGCAGTTGATTAAGCTTACTGCCACAGACAAGAAATTTTATCGCCACTTGCAAACTCAGTGTGCTGCCCGTGCTCCGCTTTTTTCACCGGAACTAGAACACGCAACTTTATTGAAGTTAGTCAATAAATGCATCAATCAAAAACAAAGGCGCTCATGAATAAGCCGCAAGATAACAATATAAAACTGACATCATTTTCCCACGGCGGGGGCTGCGGCTGCAAAATTGCGCCCGGCGTACTGGCCGAAATCCTGAAAAATTCCACCGGGTTTCCGCTGCCGGAAAAACTGCTGGTCGGCATCGAGACTGCAGATGATGCCGCAGTGTATAAGTTGAACGACGAGCAGGCGCTGATCGCGACCACCGATTTTTTTATGCCGATAGTAGATGATCCCTATGACTTCGGGCGTATTGCCGCCACCAATGCGATCTCGGATGTGTATGCGATGGGTGGCACGCCCATCATGGCACTGGCGCTGGTGGCGATGCCGGTCAACCAATTGCCGCTAACTGTCATCGCACAAATAATCAAAGGCGGAGAAGCAATCTGCGCCGAGGCCGGCATTCCGATAGCCGGTGGCCATACGATAGATTCTGTGGAACCGATATATGGCCTGGTCGTGCTGGGCCTGGTTCATCCGTCCAAGGTCAAGCGCAATGCGGATGCCCAGGCCGGCGATAAACTGATACTCGGCAAACCGCTGGGCGTGGGCATTTTGTCTGCGGCATTAAAGAAAGGCCAGCTGGACACTGCCGGTTACGCGGCAATGATAAAGAACACGACCCAACTCAACAAACCCGGCATGGCCTTGTCGAATGTGTCCGGAGTACATGCCATCACTGACATCACCGGTTTTGGCTTGCTCGGACATCTGCTGGAAGTGGCACGTGGCAGCAAACTGCACGCTACGCTGCACATGGCATCCATCCCGTTGTTGCCGGGTGTACAGCAACTGGCCGAAAGTGGTTATGTGACCGGTGCCTCGCAACGCAACTGGGATGGCTATGGGCATGATGTGATGTTGGCTCCCGCTATCACCCCGGTACAAAAAACCTTGTTGACCGATCCGCAAACGTCAGGCGGCTTGCTGGTGTCATGTTCCCCCTCTGCGGTTGATCAAGTGTTAGCGCTATTTAGAGACGGAGGATTTGCCCATGCTGCGGTAATAGGTGAAATGGCAGCAGGTGCCGCGCAGGTAGAAGTAAAACCATGACCGTGCTGTAGCGTGCGCTATGCGCACGACACATTATGATCGTGCGCACAGCGCACGCTACGTTCTTTGAATTTTGTCGCGAAAATTTAAGTTCCGGTCATTGACCGACGCCACGCATAGCTGATCGCATCCACGATCGCCACCAGCAGCAACATCGCCAGGATAACGCTGGCCGCTTGTGGCATCTGGAACAGCGACAAGTGATATTTAAGCATTTGGCCCAAGCCCCCTGCACCGACTATGCCCAGTATCGCGGCAGCGCGGATATTATTTTCCCAGCGGTACAGGGTATACGACATCAGCTGCGGCAACGTTTGCGGCAGCGTGGCATACAGAAATGCCGCGACCGGTTTGCTGCCGTTGATACTCAACGTGGTTTCCGGCAAGCGCTGGCCGTTCTCGATTGCATCGGCGAACAGCCGCCCCAACACTCCGGTCGTGTGCACCGCCAAAGCCAGCGTTCCGGCAAAAGGGCCCAGTCCGGCCGCGATCAGCAGCATGGACGCCCAAATCAATTCCGGTACCGAACGCAGGCTGTTGAGTGTCGCGCGCGTCACCGAGCGCAGCGCGATTCCATAACGCCCACTGGCGGGCAGCGCCAGCATGATGCCCAGTATCGCAGCAATGATAGTCCCCAGCGCTGACATCGCCAATGTTTCCTGAGTGGCAATCGCAATCCTGGCGAGAAATTCAGGCGACATATCGGGAGGCGCAAAGCCTTGCAGAAACTCCCGGCTGGAACGGACTGCTTCCGCAGAAAAAATATCGCTCCAGGCCAGGGGCAGTGAGGCAAAGCTGGCTGCAATGAATGCCGCCCAGCCAAGCAACAATATAATAGTTGAAGTGCGCACAGCAGGTGGCGGGGGCAGTGATGTTTTATACATAGCGACTTTCATGACCAATGCCTGCGTAATAATTTACTCATACTGTCACTCACTGCTACCAGTAGGACGAATACAATCAACATGGAGGCAACCTCATCTCCGGCCAACATTTTTATCGACTCATCCATGCGCTGACCCAGCCCGCCCGCACCGACAAAACCCATCACGACTGAGCCACGAATCGCACATTCCCAGCGGTACATCGTATAAGACAGCAGCTCCTGGGCCGACTCCGGCAACGCGCCGTAAAAAAATGCGGCCAGCCTGCCATTGCCGTTTTGCAACAGCGTTTCGGTGGCATGAATATCCGATGATTCCAGAATTTCTGCATACACTTTGCCCAGCATGCCGCAATAAGTCAGCGCAATAGCCAACACTCCGGCCGTCACGCCCAAGCCGACTATACGCACCAGCAGCAATGCCCACACCAGCTCGGGCACACTGCGCAGCAACACCAGCAACCAACGTACGCACTGCCGAACCAGTGCGGACAACCTGCTCATGCGGCCGGTGCCGATAGCGGAAACAGACAAGCGGCGCGTAATCACTAAGGTCAGGGGTATCGCGCCGAGCAAGGCCAAGGTCAAACCGGCGGTGGCCATGGCTACGGTTTGCCAGGTGGCCTGCAGCAACATAGCAAGAAATTCTGGCGAATGCGCGGGCGGTAAAAAACCGCGTAAAAAATGGCCCGTAGCGGCCATACTGCGCGCATCCAATAATGCCCAAGGCTTGAATTCGCTGGCCACCAGCAGCGCCCACAACACCAGCACGGCTAGCAAACTTCCGGTCACCCGGCCATGCCAGGCGGGATCGGCATATCGTTCAGTGGTAGCAGAAAAAAATCGCATCAAAAACCGCGTGGTTCAAGCGCCAGCGGCGGGTCTAATCCCAGTGCATCACGCTGGCGTTCATTCTGGTATAACGCTTCCACCATGGCGTCGGTTACTTGTTCACGCGGCATATCGAACATCACGATTCCCTCACGCAAGCCGATAATCCGCGGAAAATAAGCGCGCGCAAAAGCTACATGGTGCAAGCTGCATATCAATGTCGCTTGGCGACTCGTAGCTTCCTGCAACAATGCAGTGAGTGTTTGCCGCGACAAAGTAGGATCGAGGGCGGACAAGGGTTCATCTACCAACAATAGCTCAGCATCGGACAGCACTAGCCGCGCCATGCCGCAGCGCTGGCGCTCGCCGCCGGATAAACGATCCACGCGCATGTAGAGTTTGTCCTGCAAATCAAAACGTGCCAGGGCGTGGTAAGCGGCCTCGGCATCGCGTGGCTTTATCAGCGATACGATAGCTTGCCATAAACTCCACTGCGGCACGCGCCCGGCCAGCACAGCGGTCACTACCCGCTGCCGGGGAGGCAGCGGCGGCACTTGCGGTGCCAGAAACAGCCGGGTGCGCAGCGCGTGGCGAGCAGTTTCGGACAGCACCCAGGGATCACTGCCGAATAGTTTGAAATCACCGGTGTCTGGCCGCAAGGCGCAGGCCAGCAAGTGCAGAAATGTGGTTTTCCCGGCGCCGGACGCGCCTATCACCGCCACCTGCTCACCCGCCGCAATAGATAAATTTAATTCACGCAACGGGTGCGGGCCATTCGCTGCGGTTGTTGGGTGTCGTACTGACACCGCATTTAATTCAATCGCCGCCACAAATGGTCACTTCAACAAACCCGCATTGCGTGCCGCAGCTTCAATGGTGGAATAATTTTCTGGCTGGGTCGGAATGAATTTGGTGGCACGTTGTAGGTCAAGTATCTCCTTGCCTTGCGCATCGCCCTTGTCCAGAGCAAGAAAAGCCTCAGTAATTTTTTTGCGCAACCCGGGTTCCATATCCGCGCGCACTGTCCAGTTGTAATCATAGTAGGCAGGGGTAGTGTAGAACACACGCACCTGATTCGTGTCCACTTTATTTTCGTTAACCAGTTTTTCCCAAACAGAAATATTGAGCGCGCCCGCATCCACTTTGCCGCCCGCCACAGCGGCAACAGTAGCATCATGCGCGCCGGAAAAGGCGATGCGCCTTAAATCTGTATCCGGGTTGATTTTTGCCGCCAGCAGGAAGGAACGGGGCATCAGGTGACCGGAGGTTGAGGACTCTGAACCGAAGCTGAAAGTCTTACCGCGCAGGTCTTCAAGTTTGTTGATGCTTTTATCCGCAGTAATAAAAACCGAGCGAAATTTTTCATCTTCTGCCCGTTGCACCAAGGGTATCACCTTGTTTCCGCTGCGCACGCTCGCCTGCACAAACGTAAACCCGCCGAACCAGACCATGTCAATTTTATTGTGGACCAATGCTTCCACTGCCGCCGCATAGTCGGTTACCGGAGTGAACTCTACCTTCATGCCAAGCTTTTTTTCCAGGTACGCGCCGAGCGGACTAAACTTGCGCTGCAACTCTGTCGGTGCTTCGTCGGGAATAGCTGAGACCCGTAATACCGTATCTGCATGGCTGGTCGCCGCACCGCACCCCATGGCGACTGCCCAGATAATGGCAGTCACTGATTTTATTATTTTGCTACCGGATTTTATTGTCTTGGATTGTATTGTCTTGCTACGGGAAAAATAATTTTCGGGAGCAATGTTATACATGGGGAAACTCCAGAGTGGGTGCGTTCGCCCAGTGAATGGGCAAAACTTATCCTACCAGATTTTCCTTTCTTGTTGCAGCTGCATTATTTCGGCCTGGGGTTGCGCAATGCAGGTTGTATCGGCGCCAACTGGCCACTACGCAACGCTTTTACCGCATGCAGCACGGCTCGACCCACATTCCGCGCCTCTTCTTGCACTGCCAAGTCTTTATCCAACGTTTCGTGGCTGTTTGCGTAGGGTTCAAAGTATCCAATATAGCGATCCAGCTTGGCCGGTGTTCCGCTGTCAATCAACCCCATCCAGTCCAGCCAGTCAGATAAGCCGCGCCGTGAGTCCTCAATTCCCGCGACATCTCCGTGCACAAGCAAACCGTACACACGTCCCGCCAGATGCTTGGGGTAATTCCAGCCAGCCATTTCCAGTGCTTTTGCTTTGTCCGGGTTTTTTCCGGACGTGGTAGTCGGATCCGTGTTCCCACCATCAGCGCATACCAGACGGTCGATCATCAGTTTCAATGAGCCGGGGCTTTGATACCAGTACACAGGTGACACAATGATAACGGCATGCGCTGCTGTCCAGCGCTCATATATTTCCGCCATCCAGTCGTTGACCTGATTCTGCCCATAATTGGGATAACATGAGCACGGCCAATTGCACAGCGGCATAGCGGTCGACACACAACCTTTGCAGGGATGAATGTGACGGCCATATTCGGATGACAGCAAGCTCAGATCAAGCGTGTCAGTCTCAACATCCGTGTGGGCGAAAACCTCTCGAACAAGGGTCAACAAGCGGAAGGTTTTGGAAATTTCTCCGGGACAGGTACCATCGTTACGCGCCGACCCGCAAATCAACAACACCCTAGTCGGGCTTGTCGTTTCGGCCCACACCATTTGCGCTTTTTGCAAGCGCTCGCGGGTTGCCAGCCATTCTGCTGACAACTCATACTCCGGATCAGCAAACTCCGGCCCAGCTTTGGTTGTGATCGGAGATTTTCGGCCGTCGGTGTAAGTTTTCCAAGCAATCTCTTCGAGCCGCGCGACAGCTTCAGCTTCAATTTTGAACATCGGATCCAAGTAAGGTGCGCGGAAGCGCAAACCGAATTGTTCACGGTTTAACATGTCCGGCGCTTGCCCTTTGCGTACCTTAATCATTGCCATCCCCTCAGGTTTAATAATCTATCGTCCTCTGGCCTGCCTCTTTATGGCAAGGAAGTGTTTAACCTAGAAACCGCAGTTGAATGTTGTTATAACCGTGATCGTCAATAACCATCAGCCTCTCCTTAAGATCGCAAGCGGTCAACTGCGGTTTCTAGGTTTAACACACAGCCGGGGGCATTTGCCCCCAACTATGTCTGGTTTACTACGGTCTGCCCAGATCTTTCTGGCGCTTTTCCCAGGCAGTCAGTTGTCTTTCGGTTTCATCCTTGGAAATGCCATACGACTCCTGGATTTTGCCGGCCAGTGTTTCGCGCTTTCCGGCGATGACATCAAGTTGGTCGTCGGTCAGCTTGCCCCACTGTTGCTTTACATTACCCTTGAATTGTTTCCAGTTGCCTTCAATACGTTCCCAGTTCATGTTGGATTCCTTTATATAGATTGATTAAGAATAGTGTCCAACATACAGCCCGATTGTTCCGGTCCGTCATGTTGTTGGAACTGCTGTGTAAATGTCCATGACTACCCCTGCTAGGACACGGCTTACACTGCACGATAATCATCACTCTTAGCCAACCAGTTCTCTGTACGCTGGTGCACAAAAATGGAATCCGGCATCGTGCGCACAGCGCCCCCGACAATTACAACGTAGCGTG
>JANNQM010000090.1:0-7560 GCA_031400735.1 Gallionellaceae bacterium | reverse complement strand
TTTGTATGAACTGTCGGTGAGCAACAGCGTGAGCAAGGCTAGACCGGCGATTACGCGGATAACTCTGTCAGCATTACCTTCGTTAATTTTCATACTGTCCTCCGTCTGGGTTGGGTGAGCGGAAACACAGGGTAGCAGATTGGTTAAGGCGTGTCAGCGCTAAGTCTCGGGACGCATTTGCGGGAACAGGATTACATCGCGGATGCTGGCACTGTCGGTCAGCAGCATGATCAGCCGGTCAATGCCTATGCCTTCTCCGGCAGTCGGCGGCAAGCCATATTCCAGCGCGCGGATGTAATCGCTGTCCTTGAACATCGCCTCTTCATCTCCGGCATCACGCGCCGACACCTGCGCGTCAAAGCGTGCTTCCTGATCCTCCGGGTCATTCAATTCCGAGAAGCCATTGGCGATTTCGCGCCCGACCATGAACAGCTCAAAACGCTCGGTAATGTCCGGACGGCTATCGCTGCGGCGTGCCAGCGGTGAGGCTTCTGCCGGATAATCAATGATGAATGTCGGCTCGAACAGCTGATGTTCAGTCAGCTCTTCAAACAGCGTCAGCTGCAGGCTGCCGACGCCGCTATCGGGTCGGAATTGCACCTTGAGGTCATTCAATGCGTTGACCAGAAAATTGCTGTCACTCAATTGCACCTCGGTAAATTGCGGATGGAATTTGCGTATCGCCTGGGTGATGGTCAGGCGGTGAAATGGCTTGCCCAGGTCAAGTTCGCGGCCTTGATAGGTGACAACCGTGGTGCCCAGAACTTTTTGCGCCACTTCACTGAACAGCTGCTCGGTAAAGTCCATCAAGTAACGGTAATCGCGATAGGCCTCATAAAATTCAATCATTGTAAATTCCGGATTATGGCGCGTCGAAAGGCCCTCATTGCGGAAATTACGGTTGATCTCGAACACCTTCTCAAAGCCGCCCACCACCAGCCGCTTCAGGTACAGCTCTGGCGCAATGCGCAGGTAGAGCTGCATGTCTAGTGCGTTATGATGGGTCGCAAACGGCTTGGCCGACGCGCCGCCGGGGATGGGGTGCATCATCGGCGTTTCCACTTCCAGATAATCATGGCGCATAAAAAATTCGCGTATCGCCTGAATGACCCTGGAACGGATAAGGAATGTACTGCGCGTATTTTCGTTGGTGATCAAATCTACATGGCGCTGGCGGTATTTCTGCTCCTGGTCGGTCAAGCCGTGAAATTTTTCCGGCAGCGGTCGCAACGCTTTGGTCAGCAAACGCAGCTTGGCGACGCGCACCGAAAGCTCGCCGGTTTTGGTTTTGAACAGTACCCCACTGGCGCCGATGATGTCGCCCATATCAAAGTGTTTGAACGCACTATGCGCCGCCTCGCTGGTATCGCCGTCGCTGATATAAAGCTGAATGCGCCCGCTCATATCCTGAATCGTCGCAAAACTGGCCTTGCCCATCACGCGCTTCAACATCATGCGCCCGGCTATCGTGACGTTGATCGTCGCGGCAGTCAGTTCCTCATTACTCATTGCCCCATGCGCGGTATGCAACTTGCCCGCGATGTCTGTGCGTTCAAAATCATTCGGGAAGGCGATGCCTTCTTTGCGCAGCGCGGTTAGCTTGGCGCGACGTTCGGCGATGATCTTGTTCTCTTCTTCGGTGATCCGATGCTTTTCAAAGATGCCGGGGGCATTTTCATTGAATACGGCATCAATTTTTTTATCCAGATTTTTGTCGGCAGGACTCATAAATTTTCCTAATTAAACGCCTTGCTTCAAACTCGCGCTGATAAATTGATCCAGGTCACCATCCAGCACCCCTTGCGTATTGCCCACTTCTACATTGGTGCGCAAATCCTTGATGCGCGATTGATCCAGCACATAGGAACGAATCTGGTGTCCCCAGCCAATATCCGTTTTGCCGTCTTCCATTGCCTGCTTCTGTTCGTTGCGCTTGCGCAGCTCGGCTTCGTACAGGCGCGATTTTAGCATTGTCATCGCTTCGGCGCGGTTGCGGTGTTGCGAGCGGTCGCTTTGGCATTGCACGACGATGTTGGTGGGCAGGTGGGTGATGCGTACTGCGGAGTCGGTTTTGTTGATGTGTTGCCCGCCGGCGCCTGAAGCGCGGTAGGTGTCGATGCGCAGGTCGGCGGGATTGATCTCGACTTCTATCGACTCATCCACTTCCGGATAAACGAATACGCTGGAAAAAGAGGTGTGGCGGCGGTTGCCGGAATCAAAGGGTGATTTGCGCACCAGCCGGTGTACGCCGGTCTCGGTGCGCAGGTGGCCGTAGGCATAGTCGCCGGTGACCTTGAGCGATGCGCCTTTGATGCCAGCCACTTCGCCGTCGGATTGTTCCAGCACTTCGACGCCGAAACCTTTCTTTTCGCAGTAGCGCAAATACATGCGCAGCAGCATCGCGGCCCAGTCCTGCGCCTCGGTGCCACCGGAGCCGGATTGAATATCCACAAAACAATTATTGGCATCCATAGGCTGCGAGAACATGCGGCGGAATTCCAGTCCGGCCACCTGTTGTTCCATGTGCTGCAAATCCTGCGCCACACCCTTCAGGCTTGCGTCATCATTTTCTGCCAGCGCCATGTCATATAGCTCTGCGGCATCACTCAGGTTTTGGTGAAGCTGGCTTAGCGTCAGGACAATGCCTTCCAGCATTTTGCGTTCACGTCCCAGGTCTTGCGAACGTTTGTTGTCCTGCCAGATAGTGGGGTCTTCGGCCAGTATGACGACTTCGGCCAGGCGCTCCTGCTTGCCATCGAAGTCAAAGATACCCCCGTAATTCGGCGGTGCGTGCGCGCAAATCCTGCAGCTGGTAGGTGAGGGCGTTGAGTTGTTCGGCTTCCATGGTTTTATGGTGTGCGAAAAAAAGCGCCATTATACCTGTCTAAGCGTGCCGAAGGACCCGCCCTGCGCCGCCACAACCTGGCTGAGTGTCATCCCCTCCCTAGAATGCCACGTCAAAGCCCACGAGCAGGTAATTCTCCTTGGTTTCATGCCCGACAAAATTGGCGTCATTGTCTGCGGACTGCATATCTATATTGACTTCAATGATGCCCTTGGCATTGCGCATGAAATAATAGCTGGCGGTCGCGCTCAGGGTGTTGATTTCGATACCCTCGTAGATCGTGCCGCTGCCGCTGAAGTCCTTGGCATTGGCGCGGTTGTATAGCAGCGAGTAAGCCCAGCGGTCACTGACAATATAATCTGCCCCCAAAAATCCGCCGCTCCAGCTGCGGCTTACAGTGGGGCTGTCATCCAGGAAATTATCCCATTTGTTCCACAGCAACTGTCCAAACCAATACAGCTTGCCGTTGTCTCCCGAAAAATCGATGCCCAGAACACGCTTATCCGTGGTGCGGGTTCCAGCGCCCGAACTTGTCCCGGTGCCGCCGCTGGTTTGGCTGCCGGTCAGGCCGAACAAGCCCGCCCTGACCGGGCCAATATTGGCGCCGACGCGACCAAACACTGATTTAGAATTGTTGTCGTCGAACAGC
Organism: Gallionellaceae bacterium; assembly: GCA_031400735.1. GTDB lineage: Bacteria > Pseudomonadota > Gammaproteobacteria > Burkholderiales > Gallionellaceae > Nitrotoga. Next base: position 4,066 of record JANNQM010000090.1, on the reverse strand, counting down.
GTTTCGGTGCGGCGATAACCTGCGCTGTTGGCCGCAGCGCTTGAGCTGATGCCGTTGCCATTGACTGCGCCCAGCACCAGGTTCGTCGGCCCAACGTCACGGCTAAACGTCACGCCGCGTTCGTAGGTAATGCCGGCCATGCGGTAAGCGATAAAGTCCTGTGCGGTCAGGCGTGTCTCGCGCGGGAACATGAAGTCGCTGACCTGGAACTGGCCAAGCTGCATGGCGATGCCGCTGCCAAACACATCGTCGTGGCTGATCCAGGCGTCTTCGATCAGCGCGGTGCCATTGTCGCCATGTTCCGCCAGAATGCCGTAAAAGTAATAGCTGATGTGATCCGACAAGGGTGCCGAGGAAAGCAGCTTGATCAGATAAGGCGACTGGACATCCCATGTTGCGTTGTCTTCGACCGCCCCCGTGTCAGGATCTATGGCATGGGCCTGGTGCAATTGGACGTTGGACTGGGTACGCAGCGAAATCGGTACGGTCTTGGGCAAGGCCAGCATGTCGTCGCCGGTTTGCAGCGTGCTGTCTTTCCATCCCTCCAGGCGATAATTCTTTGCGACGAAATCGCGCCCAAAACTGTTTAATCGGGGGAATGCGACATGACAGGTGTTGCAGCTCAGGCCGTATTGTCTGGCGAATGTCGGAATGGCAGAGGCGGTGGAGGGAAATAACGAAAAAACCAGCAGTCCGGCCAGCAGGTTTACGCCTAACAGACGAATTAAGGTCAGGGCGGATTTAACGCCAGGCAGAGTTTTTTTCATGTTAATTCTCCTCAGAAGGTAGCCAATGCCGCACGATAAGTTGCAAGTTGCTGTTGCGATTGTATTCGTTGACCGCCAGGCTGTACACGGCATTCACTGTTGGTGGTAGGGGATCAACAGAAAAAAAGTGGATGGCATCATATTCTTCAACTGCGCTCTGCACTAAAGGCTTCAAGATTAACTTGAGATGTTTCTCGCCAACGATACGCTGGCTTTGTACACTGAACCTGCCTTCAAACAGCGGCTGCGGGAAGCCTTGTCCCCATACCTGCTGTTCCAGCCTGCGCGCAATGTCCAATGAGAAATCAGGCGCTGCGAGTGTCCCGTCTGTTTCAATAATGCGCGTGAGATCGGCAGCGGAGAGCAGGCTTTGCGCCACGCTTTCAAACGCCGCCTTGAATTCATCGAAATGTTCTTCGCGCAAACTGAGCCCCGCTGCCATCGCATGGCCGCCAAATTTCTGCAGCAGGTGAGGATGGCGTTTGGATACCAGATCCAGCGCATCGCGCAAATGCAAACCCGGAATACTGCGGCCTGATCCTTTTATTTCGCCGTTGCTATTTGAATTGCCACCTTGGGCGCGTGCGAAAGCGATGACCGGACGATGATAGCGATCCTTCAGGCGCGAAGCGAGTATGCCTATGACTCCCTGATGCCAGGTTTCGTCAAACAACGCGAGGCTGCTGCTGTCAGTAGGGGTGATGTGCTCCAGCGCAGCCAGCGCCGCCTGTTGCATGCCATCTTCGATGCTGCGCCGCTCGCGGTTTAGCGTATCCAGTTTAGCCGCAAGCTGTGCCGCTTCAGTCGCATCATCGCTGAGTAAACAGCCTATGCCCAAACTCATGTCCTCCAACCGGCCGGCCGCATTCAAACGCGGCCCGACCACAAAACCCAGCTCATACGCCGAAGCTTGCGCCGCATCTTTGTGTGCGACTTGCAGCAGCGCCCGGATCCCCGCGCACGACCGTCCTGCGCGGATACGCAACAAACCTTGCTGCACCAGAATGCGGTTGTTTTCATCCAGCTTGACTACGTCTGCCACTGTGCCCAACGCGACCAGGTCGAGAAGATTGCCAAGATTAGGTTCTCTTTTCCCCTCCCTCTCCCGACGCTGCGCGCCACCCTCTCCCGCACGCGGGAGAGGGGATGGTGCATACTCCCCTCTCCCGCTTGCGGGAGAGGGGTCAGGGGAGAGGGTAGTCTGTCCGTCCGCAAACGTCCCTCGGGAACGAAGTTCCGCGCGCAGCGCCAGCAACACATAAAACATCACGCCCACTCCGGCCAGATTCTTGCTGGGGAATTCGCAGCCCGGCTGGTTGGGATTGACGATGCACAGCGCATCCGGCAACGCATCGCCGGGCAGGTGGTGGTCGGTGATCAGCACCTGCATGCCTAAACAGTTTGCCGCCGCCACGCCGTCCACGCTGGCAATGCCGTTATCTACCGTAATCAATATATCCGGCGTGGATTGTGCTGCCAGCTGCACAATCTCCGGCGTCAGGCCATAGCCATATTCAAACCGGTTGGGCACGATGAAATCCACCCGCGCACCGAATATCCGCAGGCCGCGCACCGCCACTGCACACGCGGTCGCACCATCGGCATCGTAATCGGCGACGATCAGCAATTTGCGTTGCGCGGCGATAGCGTCGGCCAGTATGCGCGCCATGAGCTGCACGTTTTTCAGTTGCGTGAAAGGCAGCAGACGTTGCAGGCTGGTATCCAGTTGCGCCACATCACAAATGCCGCGTGCCGCAAAAATTCGCGCCAGCACGGGTGCGATGCCGGCATCGGCAAGTTGTTGTGCAGTGGCGGCGGGAAAGGGCCGTGGGGCGATGTTAGTCATGTGCTCAAGGGGTATTTGAAGGCTGATATCAGTGTAACAGACCGGTGGCATTCTCGATTTTTGCAATCAATTAGGATAGAATCCAGCGGATTTGTTAGGTCTCCGTAGCGTAAGCAGAGGAATATTGTGGCACTTATAGTTCAAAAATACGGCGGCACTTCAGTGGGCAGCCCGGAACGCATCAAGAACGTGGCGCGCCGCGTAGCGAAATACAAGTCGCAAGGGCATCAGGTGGTGGTGGTTGTTTCTGCGATGAGCGGAGAGACCAATCGCTTGATCGCACTGGCCAAGGAAATTCAGGCATCTCCCGACCCGCGCGAACTGGATGTAATCGTAGCAACAGGCGAACAAGTCTCGATTGGCCTGATGTCGTTGGCCCTGATGAATGCAGGTCTGAAAGCCAAAAGTTATACCGGCGCCCAGGTAAAAATTCTTACCGACTGTGCGCATACCAAGGCGCGTATTGTGAGCATAGACGAGCAGAATATTCGCGCTGATCTGGCCAACGATTGTGTGGTGGTGGTGGCAGGGTTTCAGGGCGTGGATGAAGACGGCAACATCACTACGCTGGGGCGCGGCGGCTCGGATACTACGGGTGTGGCGGTTGCCGCCGCGTTGCGCGCCGACGAATGCCAGATTTATACCGACGTGGATGGCGTGTATACCACCGACCCGCGCATGGTGCCGGAAGCGCGCCGTCTGAAAAGCATTACCTTCGAAGAAATGCTGGAAATGGCCAGCCTGGGTTCCAAGGTGCTGCAAATCCGTGCGGTGGAGTTTGCCGGAAAATACAAGGTCAAGTTGCGCGTATTGTCCAGTTTTGAGGAAGAGGGCGAAGGTACGCTGATTACTTTTGAGGAAGAAAATAAAATGGAACAAGCTGTCATTTCAGGCATTGCGTTCAATCGCGACGAAGCCAAAATTACTGTGCGGGGCGTGCCGGACAAGCCCGGTATTGCCTACCAGATTCTCGGTCCGGTCAGCGAGGCCAATGTGGATGTGGACATTATCATCCAGAACATAGGCGTGGATGGCACCACCGACTTTTCCTTCACCGTACACCGCAATGAATTTGCCAAGGCGATGGCGGTGCTGAAAAATAATGTGCAAAAACACATTGGCGCGCGCGATGTAAGTGGCGATGACAGGATAGCCAAGGTATCCGTGGTCGGCGTTGGCATGCGCTCGCATGTAGGTATCGCCAGCAAAATGTTCCGCGCCCTGGCAGAGGAAGGCATCAACATACAGATGATTTCCACTTCAGAAATTAAAATTTCGGTGATCATCGACGAGAAGTACCTGGAACTGGCCGTGCGCGTGCTGCACAAGGCGTTCGGGCTCGACCAAGAGACCCAGTAGGGCCCGTGTCGTTTGACCTTTAACCGCTATTGCGGTACTCTGCGCGGCCTTTTGGAGAGATGGCCGAGTGGTCGAAGGCACTCCCCTGCTAAGG
>JANNQM010000089.1:0-2311 GCA_031400735.1 Gallionellaceae bacterium | reverse complement strand
GGCTAGTCAGCCCTGGCTTCGCCGAACCGGCAAGATCCGGGTGACGACGCCGCTCGCGACACGGCCTAGGCCTTTACACACCAACAACTAGAATGCAACTAAATGAAAAAGTAATAAAATGTGCAATAATTTGTGATGATGATGCAAATCCACCAGCACACGCATCAGTTCGGGAATGGCGATGGAAGGGTGGGTGTCGTTCAGTTGAATGGCAACCTTGTCGGGCAAGGCGTCGAAACTGTCATGGTATTTGTTGTGGCGGTAGAGGATATCCTGCAACGAAGCGCACACGAAAAAATATTGCTGCTTGAGGCGCAACTCCCGTCCCATCGCTGTGGTGTCATCCGGATAAAGCACCTTGGAAAGGTTTTCCGATTCGTTCTTGTCCTCCACCGCCTTGATGTAATTGCCCTCGTTGAAATAGTGCAGCTCAAAATCACGCGTTGCCTTGGCCGCCCATAAGCGCATATTGTTGACGGTATTGGTGCCATAGCCGGGAATAGGGCTGTCGTAGGCCATGGCCATCACATCGTCCGAATCCACCCAGTGGTAGCGCGCTACGCCAAGCTCGTCAGAGAATTGAACGACACGGCCATGAAACTTGACCTGATACAGCACTTCGGGCCGGGGAAATTCCCAAGGATTGCCATAGCGCAGCCAGTTATCGGGATGCTCGACCTGCTTGCCGCCTTCAATGCGCTGGGAAAACATGCCATATTCGTAACGAATGCCATAGCCATAGCCCGGTATGTTGAGTGTCGCCATCGAGTCCAGAAAACACGCGGCCAAACGCCCTAGTCCGCCGTTGCCCAAGGCGGCATCGTTTTCCATCTCGCGTATCTTTTCCAGATCGATACCCATTTTGGCAAGCGCTTCGTGGGTTGGCTGAACACAACCCAAATTATGCAGGCTGTTCATCAGCGTGCGTCCCATCAGGAATTCCATGGAAAAATAATAAACGCGCTTGGCATCGTTGACGTAATAACCGCGCATAGTCTGCATCCAGCGGTCTATCATTCGATCGCGCACCACATAGGCGGTGGTAAAAAACCAGTCGCGATCGGTGGCGGTGATGGTGTCCTTGCCTACCGAATAGACCAGGCTATCGGCTAGCGCTTGCTTGATTGAGTCCGCATCAAAACCGATTTTTTTGTGGGTCAGCGCAAAGTGATCTGTGTACTTGGACATCATTTATTCCTTTCGCATTGATCAAAGCTATCGGGCCTGCAATTTTTTGGAATTATTTCTAGTTTATGGGGTTCGTTTGGCAAGCCACCAGATTTGCACCCAGCAAGCCAACTTGCGGATTGGTCACAATATGCAACGGCAAGGAAGCAAGAAATTCAGCATAGCGCCCTTTGCTACGGAAGGCTGGCAGGAAAGAGCCTTGCTGCATTTGCTCCGCGATTTTTGCCGCGATTCCTCCTGCCACATAAATTCCACCGCGCGGCAACACAGCCAAAGTCATGTTGCCCACGAACGCGCCATAAGCGCAGAGGAATAAATCCAGCGCCATGCGGGCGATAGGCTCATCGCCCCGCTGCGCGAACTGTGCTATTACCGCTGCGGGATCGCCGTCGCTGATAGCGGCAAGCAATTGTGGCGAAGCAGGGGCACGATCAGTGTCGCGCAAGAATTCAAAAATTGCGACCAGGCCGGGGCCGGAAACGATGCGTTCATAGGAGACATGGCCATGCCGCTTTTGCAGATAACACAGCAACTCATATTCGATAGCATTGGAGGGGGCAAAATCCATATGCCCCCCTTCAGAGGGATGTACCTGGTAACCGCCGTTTTGCCAAGTCAGCCATGCGACCCCGAGGCCGGTGCCCGCGCCCACGGCGATACGCACGCCATGTTCCTGTTTTTGTCCTGGCTGCACGGTGAGCATGTCGGCCGGCTGCAAACCCTCGATAGCCATTCCTACGGCTTCAAAATCGTTGATCAGACTCACCCGGGGTATCTTAAATCTTGATGCGATAGCGTCCGCATCCACGCTCCAGGGCAGGTTAGTCAATCTCACCTGTCTGCCCAGAACGGGACCGGCCAAGGCAAAGCATGCAGCCGCAATGATAGTTATGTTTGCCTGATGCAGAAATTCATCAACGATTTCGGCCAGCCCCGGATATTGATTGCTGGGGTAGGTTTTTTGCAGAATGGGCGCGCGAGATTTGTCCGACGCACAGATTTGTAACAGCGTCTTGGTGCCACCGATGTCGCCGCTGAGGATATAGTTCATGAGGCTGGCTTAATAAGCCTGTAAATCTGCACCATCCAGGTTCAACGAGTGACGCCAGAACTGGTCATCGCG
>JANNQM010000088.1:0-2438 GCA_031400735.1 Gallionellaceae bacterium | reverse complement strand
CGTCAGCGGTTTGCCGACCGCGCCAAGATCGATTGCCTGGCCGCCAGCCATGCCGGCACTGCCGGATGCCTGGGCAAGCTGGGTGAGCATGGCCAGCCGTTGTCCGGGGCCGATGGCGAGCGCCGGATCGCGGGCGAGCAGTTCGAAGGCGAGCGTCTGCAAAGCGTCGCCCGCCAGAATCGCGGTCGCCTCGTCATACAACTTGTGGCAGGTGGGCTTGCCGCGCCGCAGGTCGTCGTTGTCCATGGCGGGCAGATCGTCGTGCACCAGCGAGTAGGCGTGGATCAGTTCGAGCGCGCAGGCCGGTACGTCAAGCGCATCCGCTTGTGCGCCGAGCGCCTCGCCGGTCGCGTATACCAGCGCCGCACGCAGGCGCTTGCCGCCGCCGAGGGTGACATGGCGCATGGCCGCGTGCAGCCGACGGGGTTCGGTGTCCGCCGATGGCAGGCGATGGTCGAGGGCGGTTTCAATGCGCACGCGTGTGCGCGCGAGAAATTCAGGCAGGCGCTTCAATTTAGGGAAAGCAGGTTTGCACAAGATTAGCCAGATTAGTCTTGTTCGTTGTCGGCAGGCACGATGCGCGCCTCGCCGTTCTGGACAAGGAGTTTCTCCACGCGCTGCTCGGCTTCTTTGAGGCCCTGTTGGCAGCTGCGCGTCAGCTCGATGCCGCGCTGAAAGGCAGAGAGCGCTTCCTCCAGGCTCTGTTCGCCAGACTCCATTTTTTCAACGATCTTCTCAAGCTCGGCAAGCGCCGCTTCGAAGTCGGGAAGGGCAGATTTTTTGGGCACGGCGTGTCTCTGGGGTATCGGAATGCCGGAACGCTAGCGCAGGCGGGCGCACGTCGTCAATCGGTAGTGCGCGGTCAATCAGCATCAGCAGGCGGGTGCAGGGATTTCCGATTATGGGATTTTCCAAAACAAAAAAGGCCACCACGAGGGCGGCCTGTTTTGTTTGCTTGGTGGAGGCGGCGGGAATCGAACCCGCGTCCGCAAGCCCTACATCTATGGTTCTACATGCGTAGTCTGTCTTCTATTTGACGCGCCGCCCTCCGGCAGACAGGGTGATGACGCGCTTAGCCTGCTTGGATTTAACGCCGTCTCAACAGACACGAGCCGACGCGGTCCCGAAGAGTCGACCCCTCAATCCCGGCTTACGGGCGCGGCGTGGGTGAGAGGCTAGCGGGGATTAAGCCGCTAGAGCGTAGTTGTCGTCGTTGGCAACTATATGTTTGCAGCTGGATTTACGAGGAACTCTGCACCTCGGCATGCCCCAGAGGTTTCGAAACCCACGTCGAAGCCGTGTCGCCCCCAGATACTGTACTCAGTGTAGCCGATTCGCCCACCCGCGGCACCATTTTGGCGGTATCCGCAGGCCAGACGCCGGCAACGCCTGATTAGATGGGGGCGGGACCCATGAGTTCCAAGTTTTTTTGCAGGGGCCCGTCAGATTGTGCTGATCGCCAGTTCGGGTATAGCCTGTAGACATAAGCCATGGCGTAGTACGAGCACATTGTTGGTGATGGGGCATTATCTGCAGCAGGATGTCACCGGCACCACGCGTACTTCGGGAAACGCCTGGAACTTTGATATCGATCAAGGACTTCAATTCCGGGATGGATAAAATTCAAATTGCAGGTGAGAAATCTACTCTCAAAATTAGAGGGACGCAGCCATGAATAGCACACACGAAGCACAAGCCGCCAAAGAAAGAGTGATTAAGGATTTCAAAGCGGTGGTGACAGACACTGAAGAGTTGCTCAAGGCCACTGCCAATCAGACTGGCGACAGGATTGCGGCGGCACGGGCACGCATGGAAGAAAGCCTTGCAGCTACCAAAAAGCAACTCACCGAACTCGAGGAGAACATGATCGAGAAGTCCAAAGCAGCAGCACGGGCAACCGATCAGCTGGTGCATGATAATCCCTGGCAGTCGGTGGGAATCGCTGCCGCGGTAGGTTTTCTGCTCGGAATGCTGATCCACCGTCGTGGCTAACCACGATCCGGACACCGGCCAGAGCCCGGGATTGATAGCATCGCTTCAGCAATTGATGGCGACGCTGATCGAGATCCTGCAAACTCGGGTGGAAATCGTTGCGACCGAGTTTGAAGAAGAACGGGTGCGGCTTCGGGAACTGGTGGTGTTCGGTTCTCTGACGCTATTTTTCGTCAGTGTCGGGCTTACGCTCGCGACTCTGTTTGTCGTTGCGTTGTATTGGGATACCCACCGCTTGGCCGTCCTGGGAGGTGTTGCCTTGTTGTACCTGGGGCTGGGTGGGTTCACCGCTATCTGTTTGAGCCGCCGGCTCAAGTCCCGGCCTCGGCTATTCTCTACGACCCTGTCCGAGCTGGAGAAGGACCGGGATCAGCTCAGTTCCCGGCCATGAATGCGCAGCTTACGGCAATCAGCCGGCGCCGGGCAGCACTGGTGGCGCAGGCGGC